>CALFVE010000389.1 GCA_937928475.1 uncultured bacterium
CAGGTAGCGCCCAGGAGCGTGTTGTGGGGGATAATCCCCAGGGACTGCAGGCGCGACTGCGTGTCGGGGCTGAGCGTCAACCCCTCGGGAGGATTGATGGAGGCGGTGGCCCCGTACAAGGTGGCGGGGCCGAAGTTGTCCACCCAGACCGACATGGGAAAGGGGGAACGGCCCTGACCATCCACGTAGTGGAAACTCTCGGTTACGTCCGGGGTGGCCGGATCATCGCCCGCCGCCTGCTGCAGGCGCCAGGGGCCGTAACTCATGGTTGCGAAGGGCGAGTCGTAGTTGGCCACCGAGGCCCCGAAGGCGATGTAGGTGACGTAACGTCGGGACGCCCCTGGCGCCAGGGGTTCCTCGTTCCACTTGACGCCGATGCCCCAGTCCTCCCCGGTGATGGCCATCGCTGGGTTGGGCACAAAGCCAAAGCCGGCAGTGGAGATGTTCGCCCACAATCCGATCTCCAGGGCGTCGGGGACGCCGGCCGCGCTATTCGCGAAGCCGGGCAGGTGGACTTCCTGGGCATCGAGCACGCCCTTGACAGAAACCAGCGGATTGGCGGGGTCGTCAAATGACACCCAGGACGCCGGCATGCTCCCGCCACTCACCAACGGGTCGGGAAGCCTCCGCTCGGAGGTCAGCGCCGTACGATCGGGCAGGATGACCGAAGTTCCGTCCCGAGCCGCCACGCCTCCGAAGCCGGTATCGAGCGCGAGACGGACCCCCACCGAGTGCGCGGTCGCCGTGGTGTTGGTGACCACCACCTCGATCATCAGAGCATCCCCGACCAACTGGTAGTTCTGGTACGCCCGCATCGTGTCCCCGGCCAGGCCCTCGTCGGTGACAGGGATGAGGCAGGTGCCAGTAGCCCCGCGGGCGGTGGTGGTGAGCGGCGCCACCCAGTAATTGAGGACGTCGGCAGCGAGATCCTCGGCGGGCGCTTGGTCCATCGCCGTATAGACGTCGAAGAAGACCCCGTTAGCCTCGGCGACGGTTTGGTCGACTGAAAACTGGAGGGCGGAAGTAAAGCCGACGAAGTTGTTGGTGCCGATGAAGGGCCGGCTGCAGATGGCCCGGTTCTCGTCCCCGGCACGGGTGGGATCTCCGCCGATGGGGGCAGATTGCCCGCTAAGCAACTGGAAACGCCCCGCGGGCCGAATCCAGAATTTGTCCCCCACCATGACCGGCTGAGGGGTGGCGACGCGCAGCCTCATTAGCCCGCCGGGGTGGTTGACGTCGGCGATCCCCACCCAGCCTGCCTGGGCCCAGACCGGCACTACCGGCAGCAGAGCGACGAAGCTGCACGCCAAAAGCAGCCCGACTAGGCTCAGCACTTTCTTCGATTCGTAGCCACCATGCACTTGTCGGTCTCTCCTCTCAGCGGCTGCTCGGCTCAAGGAATGATCTCAAAGGGACGAATGGCCTGCACGGTCTGGCCCTTGTCAGTGCGCGCAGTGAGGCGAACCAGATACCGTCCCGCCGGCACCTTGCTGCCCCGGTCGCTACGTCCGTTCCAGACCAGCAACTCGACCGTGCCCCCCCTGCTCGGCTGGGCGGCGAAGCGCTTGATCAAGGCCCCGGAGATGTTGCGGATTTCCGCGGTGACCTCCGCCGCCTGCGACAGCGCATAGGTGAAGGCGACAGCGCCCCCCGCCATTGCTTGGGCGGTCACTCCGCTCAGGGTCAGACTGGTCACCGGCTCCAGCGAGGCAATCACCCGCAGACGGCGCACTCCGCCCTGCGGACCGGTCTTGAAACTGTAGCCGGTGGAGGTGCGCATATAGACTTCCTCCCCGGTGTCGAGGTCCTGCAGCATCAGGCTCACTCCGGCCGGCACGGTGGCGTTGAGCGAGGGCCAGCGCAGCGCCACCTGCGTGTTGGGCGTCTCGCAGGCGATCTCCAATTCCCACTCCTGTCGCCCCGAGGCGGGCTTGATGATCTGCGCGTAGTAGCCAGAGTGTTCGCCCCAGTTGTTCTCGACCAGAGCGGCGCGCAGGCCGCCGTCCACCGCTGGCGGTTCCCCTATGGCCCAGTACTGGCTGTATTGGGCGGTAGCCTTCGGGTTCATGCCCACAAAGGTACAGGGGTCAACCTTCCCGTCCGCGGAGGCCACCAGTTGCAGTCGCCAGCCCTCTCCGGAGGCCGCCGGATGGGTCGCCGCGGGCGCCTGCATGGCGACCGCCGGCGGGTAGATGAGCATGGTGGTGTCCTTGAACACGCGCAGCCAGTAGCCCTGGAAGGGCTCCATCACCGCCGAGAACGGATCGGCCGGGAAGGTGTAGAACCCTCCCGCGGCGGTGCTGCGAAAAGCGAACAGAACTCCATCGGTCACCCGGGCCGCGACCGCCTCGGTGAGGCTTTGGCGCACACCGTCCGTGACGAACTGCACACTGCCGAAGTCCACCGGGCTGAGGAAGGGACAACCTATCATATTCCAGCCCTTGGGCGCCCGGCTGCCCACGGTCAAACGGATCTCATACGGGGCGGCTCCCGCGATGGGGAGGCCAGTGATATTCATAGTGGCCGCGCTGGGCAGGCTCACGAAAAAGCCCAACCCGGCCGGCGGATTCGGCACTACCGCATCCGGGGGCACTGCGTCCGGAGGCGAGAAGGTCGCGTAGGCATCGGGATAGAGGTGATACTGACTGTCCCCCGGCCACCAGCGCGCCATCCGCACTCCCTCGGCCAAGCCGAACAGTTCGTTAGGCGTGGGCAACTGGACGGCTTCGAAGGTGTACGGCAAAGAGAACAGGTGGATACCCGCGTCCAGCATGGGCAGAGCCACCCGGAAATTGACCACCGCAGTGTCGGCGGCGTTGCCGCTCCGGTCACTGGCGTCCAAGGTGACCTGGTGACTGTTCAGAGTCAGCGGGGTGCTTACTAGGTAGGTCAGCAGTCCGCTGGTAGTGTCGTAGATAAACCCGGTCACTGCGGTTCCGTCAATGCGCAGCACGATACTGCTGGGGTCAACCTCGTTGTTGTTGTCGGTGATCCGCGCGCGGATGACCGGCGTCCGCGTGCTGATGGTGGTGCTGTTCTGCGGATAAAGGATAGTGACCGAGGGCGGCTCGGTGTCCAGACCCACGCGCAGATTGAGTCGCCCGTTGCCGTAGTTGTTGTTGGGGGACTGAGAGGCGTCGGGCAGGGGCACGGCCAACTGCAGGAACAACCGCCGGAATTCGGCGGGACCCCGCCCGGGGTCCTCCGAGTAGAGCAACCCGGCGGCCCCCGCCATATGCGCCGCGGCGGCAGCCGTGGAAAAGAAAGGCGTGTAGGCGGCAAGACTGGTACTCACGCAGTCCGGGCCTACCAGGTCCGGCTTGAGCAGGCCGGTCACCGTCGGACCCCTGCCGCTGTAGGGCTCAATCTCATCCACGGCGAGCGCGGGCGGTGGTGGCGGCACCGTACCTGCCGTGGCTCCCACCGTGAAGGCTAGAGGCGACGTCGCGGGCGCTGGCAGGCTGGTGGCCGTTACCACAACGGAAGCGGGGAGGTCTACCTGGGGCGTGTACAGTTGGAAGCGGTCGGGCTTGGAGAGGTCTACTTTAACTGCCTTGATGCGCAACTCGTAAACGCCGGCCGCGGGCAGGTCGGCTATCAGGCTCTCCGCGGGTGGGGTGCTGCCGTTTTGGGTGACGGAGGACTGGGCTACCAGGGTCGCGCCGGGGCCGCTGCCTTGATAGATAGCCAAGTCGTAGTCTTGAGCGGTGAGCGCCCCGGCACTTTCGTACCAGGACAGGTAGGCCTGGAACTGGCCCGCCGGCAGATTCAGACTGATGCCGTTGCCCCCGGCGAAATCGCAGAAGCCGTTGCTGTCGCTGTCAGCATACTGCCCCTGCCAGTGGCGCTGGGCCAGGTCGCCGGCGCTCTGCACCCAGAGCACCCCGGCGGAGGCCACAGCGCTGAGGGCCTGAGAGACTGGATCTGTCGCGTCGAAGGGGCCGTCCACCAGGCCGACCGTACAGACCGCGGCAGTGAACCGGTTGGCGGCGACATAATTGGCGGCCTGGCGCAGGCTGAGCGCAGTGTCTACCGCGATCAGGGTCTGGGCGGCCAGCGGGGCCATGTCGGCGACCACCTCGGCGGTGGCCGTGCCGAGTTGGCTGGTGCCCATGGTGCCGTCACTCCGGAAGGAGACCATGTTGACGGCGGGGATCTCGGCGTCAGCCGCGCCCCCGAAGCCTTCGGCGATTACGGCGATGGTCGCCCCAGCCCCGCCGATGTCAATAGCCTGGAAGGCGGCGGCGTTGGTCAGCCGAACCCCCTCGCTGACCACCGTGCCGAAGCCGTAGATGAACTGAGGGCGCACGGTCAGGGGGCGCGGAGCAATCCGGGCCGGCAGTCGCGAGGAAACGACCAGGGCAGGGAGAGTAACACTGGCCACGCCGGGGAGTTCCCCCAGGGCGGCCAGGTCCGCGCCACGCACGCGGCACTGGAGGCGGTTGCCTGCCTGGAACTGAACCTGCGCACCGGCCGCCGCTAGGCGCGTGGCCGCCCCCGGATCCGAGAGCCAGACCTCCACCACCAAGGGGCGCTGCGCCCAGGCCGGGGAAGCAGCGTACGGCTGCAGCGCCCCGCTGAGGGCGCCGGCCCGAGCAGGCGGACCTGCCAGGACGACCAAACCCGCGGTCAGGACGAGGATCAAGACAAGGATAATACTTGGCCTCAGGTGACAAGCCGCATGGATACCGCTGTTCACCTCGTGACCTCCTCGCGGGCTTCCCCTGATGCGGGGCAGCCGATGGCTTCGTATCTTGCTGCGGAACAGGCTCAGCGCCAGGTTGCGCAAGTCAGATCCCCTGGCAGCCACCCTCGTTCACGTTGCGAGCCACTGTAGCGGCCTGAGTCAGTCCCGACACCCGTTGCAGGTATGCTTTGACAAAGGATTCCCAGGAGGCCCGGAAGCCACGCGGCCTCTCAGTCCCGTATCGGGCCGACCAGCCTTGCAGGGCCATCGGGAAGAAAATGCCGACCCCTGGCTCGCTGCCAGGCGCGGCCGCTTCCTGGCGCCAGCCCGCCACGGCTGCCGCCCGGGCCGCTGCGCTCACACGCTCAGCGTGCTCAGCCACCTCCGGAAGCGGCGTGATCGCAGCCAGCGCTGCGGCCCAAGCCTCCACGTTCACCATCTCACTGTGAGGTCCCCAAGTGGCGGCCTGTCCCCGGGCCAGCGTGATCTGCGGAGTCAGTTCCGCGAGCACCGGCAGGGCAGCCTGCGCCAGGTCCGACACCGCCTGAGAGAGTTCGGGCACGCGATCCAACTCAATCGCCACCAAGCCGGCGGGCACCTCTGGATGCGTCGCCCAGAAACTCCGGCTCTCCTGTACAGCCACCCGGGCGAGTTCGCGAGCCGACATCTCGGGGCGCGCGCGCAACTGTGCGGCGATTGCCCCCCAGGGCAGTCCCGGTGAGTATAGCAAGCCCGGCGGAGCGACCAGATAGCGGGCCCTCCCCGCCAGTTCGTCCGCCACTTCGACACTTCCGGTATAACAGCAGTCAAGGAACACCACATCCAGGCCGCCGGACAGCGCTTGAGCCAGCGCCGCCGCGATGGCACTGGGAGCCAGCGTCCCGGGTTCCAGCGCCGTCGGCGCGCCTGCCGGAGCCGGCGGCATGCCGTGGGCCAGAATCAGCAGCACTGACCGGTCCCCCGGCGCCTCTTCCTGGGCCCAGCCGAGGAAGTCGGATAGCGCCGCTGCCGACCCCATATCGGCGACCACCGAATTGCCCTCGTTATCCGTACCAAGCGGCAGAAGCAGCCGCCGGGCCCTCCCCGGGCTGTGAGCCTCCTCCAACTGCACTGCCACCCGCAGGCGGTCGCTGCCGTTGGCGCATAGTTGCGCGAGATAGCCTTGAGCCGCCTCCGCGAGCCCACCTTGCGTCCGGAGGTAGGCCATGAGCGTCCAGGTCCCCGCCGCCCGGCCGGGATCGGCCAGGCCCAAGGCCAGCAACACAGCCATTGCTGCCATCGTGACCCACCGAGTTGTCAAACCGGCCCTCCGCTTCCCCGCCCGGTCCCTTTGCGGATAACGCCCGACGCTCCCGATATCTCTCACTACGGATGGGGCTGCCGTCGCTCCCTCCAGAAGCCGCGCACTGAGCCCGGCCGCCCGCTCGGCCCTCCGGCGGAGGCGGCTGGCCCCGGCGGGAGCGTGACGGTGCGGAAGGTCTCCTTCGTGCTCAGCACAAAGGGCACCTTCCGCGCCCCCACCACGCACTGCGGCTGGGCTTCCCCGATGGTGCGGCTGCCTACCACCCAGTAGAAGTTGGTGTCGCCGGGGAAGGTAAAGTCGGTAAAGGTGTAACGCATCAGGGTCTGTCCGGCCGTCCAACTCAGCAAGGGACTGGCGGCCACCAAGTGCGTCAGCTGCGTATCGTCGTAGACCTGCACCTGGTACTGATCGGCACCCCGGGCCGGCGTCCACTCGAAGGTGGCGCTGGCTGGGTTCACCGTGGTCGAATTCACAGGTCGCAGCGGGGTCGCCGGCAGGGAATACGTGACCGGCCCGGCGGCCGCGCTTGGTTCGCTGAGCGCGTCCTGGGGGTCAACCGTGAAGGTCACCGCCGAGAACTCCTGCTGCGGGGCCACCTGCTGAGGATTGGGCAAAATCGGACGCCAGGGATCCACCACCCGGCGAACCTTGTACCAATACCGGTTGCCGGGGATGAGTTCCGGGTGATTGTAGGTAATATCAACGCTGCCGTCTTCCTGCTCGCCCTGGCGGTTGAAGTACTGGAAGGTGGCGCTGAAGGTGATGCCCACCAGTCGCCCGGGCTGGTCCTCATAGTAGTCGAGCCGCCCCTGATTGATGGCGGCCACCAAAGGCCCCCCGGTGAGCGTAACATCGCCGCCCGCGGTAGCATCCGCGATGAACCCCGGGCTGTCGCCTCGGTAGATGAGCCAGACATGCGTATGCTGGGGGTCGGGATTCAAGCCACGGTGGATGTTGATGCGCACTACCGGCGTGGCCCCCGGCCCCTGCTGGTAGAGCAAGACGTCGGCGCCGGGGGGACTGATGTTTTGGCTGCCGGTGGCGGTGGCCACGATTCCCAGGATGATGCCCAGGCCGAGCAGGTTGCGGCCCATGCTGGTTACCCGACGCCCCTTCATGATCTGCTTGACCTCGGAGGGCGCACGGTACAGCGCGTAAACGCGGTCCCCGATGCGGGGCACCTGCCCGCTGACCGACTTGGCCTGGGAGAGGCGTACCTGCGCCCCGGTCAGTTCGATTACTCCGATCGGGCGCATCTTGGTTTCGTTGAGTTCCGGCACGTAGAAACCACGCAGGACTAGCAGTTGGGTGCCCACGCTAACGCCGTCGTTGACGCCCAGGTCGGTGGTGATCACCCCCTGGTCGTCCACCAGGTAGATGGTGCCGTGACGAATGGCGCTGCGCTCCATCTCGAAAACGGCCTTCTCGGCCAGTTCACGCAGCGCCTCATTAATCACTGGAACGGGGTCGCCACTCCAACCGGGCACCGGCTTGGTCTCAATCTGGACAAAGGCCCCATTGAGCACGGCCCCGATCTTCACATTGTAGGAGCGCATGTCCAGTTCGGCACGGACTACGCCCGTCCGCTGGTCTAGGGAGAGGCTGGTGAGCGTAGCAGTGATGACCCGATCCGCCTGCAGGGCCTCGCCCACTCGCAGTTGCTGCTGCTCGTTCAGTGGGGGGGTCAGTTCGAGAGCCTTCAGTTCGCGCATCAGGTCGTCGCGGGAGATGACCCGGTAACTGCGCGTGGCTTCCAGGGCTAGAGCCAGCGCATCGGTCATCTTGGCCCCCAGCATCGGGTCGCCGCTACCGCTGGCATCCCGCACGGGGATGACCACCGCAGCCGTGACCTCCCGGGCTTGCGCCTCAGCCGGCGCCAGGCCCGCCCGCAGGGACACAGCCATGAGTGCTACGAAGGCCAGCGAGGCATACCGGTAAACAGGACGGCGGCTAAGTTTGTGCATTGCCTTGAGTCTCCCTCCTGGCGGGACGGTTCCGAATTCCTGACACGTTGCGCGCCAGTATAGCACAGGCTTCGCTGATACTGCAACGGGGACGCAGAAGGGTTAGCGCGTCAGCCAGAGGGTGGTCACGGCCTGGTTGACTCGCCCCTCCGCGGTTACCGCGCGCACCTGGACCAGATACTGTCCAGCGGGAGCCGGGCTTCCCCTCTGGTTCTTGCCGTTCCAGAGCAGGGTCTGGACCCCGGCGGCTTGCGGCGCCCGCTCGCTCAGGCGACGGATGAGCACCCCGCTAATGTTGCGAATGTCTACGGTAACCGCGGCCTCCGCGCTCAGCGTGTAAACGACACTCGCCCCTCCGCGCTCCGCGCTGGCGCTGAGCGCCGAGACCACGGCGGCGGGCGCTGCGCCCTGAGTCACCGTGATCGTGAACAACCGCTCCGGCACCTGAGCCACGAACTGGTAGGCCGAGGTGGTGCGCATGTAGACCCGGCGACCGGTCGCCAGGTCCTCCAGCACCGGCCGGGCATCGGCCGGCAGCAGTGAGAGATCAGGCCAGCGCACAGTGACCCGGCTGCCGATCTGGTTGGTCTTCACCGACAGCGTCCAGGTCTGCCCCTCTGCAGCACCGCGCAGGTCGGCAGCGAGGGGACCGGGGGCGCCGTCTTTGATCAGGGCCGCGTAGACGAAGGGCTCAAAGTCCGCCGCAGGTGGCTTGACCAAGTCGGCGCGGGCGTCAAAGAAACTAGCGCCCTGGGGCGATACGCCCAGGAAGGTGGACTCGTCCGCGCAGCGCCCGGCACTCACGGTCAGTGGCAGCAGCCACCCCCCCGCGGGGACCGGCACGCCCCAGCCCTGCTTTGCCGAGTCCGCCGCCTCGGCCGACAGGCCCCCGACCGCCTCGCTAACCCACAGCGTCAGGGGTTCACCCGCGCGCACCCAATAGCCCACCCAGGGGCTGAGCACGCTTACGGTGCGGTACCCACCCAACACGTAGGCGAACAGCACCCCCTGCAGTTTGGGCGGATTGGCGGTAGCCGCCTGCTGGAGGCTCATCCGCGCGCCGGTCGCGTCCTCCACCTGCACCGTCGTGAAGTCTATAGGCCGGGTGAAAGGATCGCCCACTAGGTTGAAGCCGGGCTTGATC
>CALFVE010000390.1 GCA_937928475.1 uncultured bacterium
GAAAGATCGTACCTGCGTTTCATAGAAGACCTCGTGAGATGTTAGGAGGTAGGCTAGGCGCTAGGGACGGCGCGGTGTCTCATCTTACCCGCCCGGGGCAGGCAAGCGGCCTCACTTACTGCTCATTAACCGCCTCAATCAGAGCCATCATGTTCTCCGGGGGAGCGTCCTTGGGGATGGCATGAGCCGGGGCGATGATGTAGCCGCCGTCTTTGCCGATCTCCCGCATTAGTCGCCGGGCCTCGGCTTTCACCTCGGCAGGCGTGCCGTAAGGCAGGAGGCGCTGGGTGCTGACGCCGCCAAAAAAGGACAGCCGGTCGCCGAATTCGCGCTTGGCGGCGTAGACATCAATGACCTCCGGCTGGAAGGGATTGAAGCAGTCCAGGCCAATCTCGATGAGGTCGGGGAAGACCTCGATCACCTTGCCGCAGGAGTGAATGAAGACCTTCTTCCCCGTTTCATGGACAGCCTGGTACTGCCGCTGGAGGCGCGGCTTGAGGAACCGCCGCCACAGGATGGGCCCCATCAGCATTCCCCGCTGCTGGCCCCAGTCGTCCCCAAAGTAGATGGCGTCGGCCGGGTAGCGCGCCGCGTTGCGGATGATGCCCAGGTTGTACTCCAGGATGGCGTCAAGGAGATCCTCCACAAACTGCGGATGCTCAATCATGTCCAGGAAAAGGTTTTCCATCCCGCGCATGGTCCAGGCCCGCTCAAAGAGCGAGAAATCAATGGCGATGACCACGAACTTGTCCCGGTTCGCCTCGATCTCGCCCGCCACATGCGCCCAGCGCAGAGGATCGTCAGGGTCCGGCCACTGGTAGTCGCCCAGGTGTGGCTCGGGGAAGATAAGCGCGTCGGGATTGCCGATGTCCTTGTCAATGGTGCGGTTCCAGACCACGCCAAACTGGTCGCGCCAGAAGTCGGGCGCGATCTCCTGCCAGGCATCCGGTCGCACCGGCCGGACGAAGTGCAGATGATTGCCGATCTTGTCGGCGAAATCGGGGTCGCCAGTGTACTCCGCCATCTTCTCATGAGCCACCTGGGTGAAGTCAAAGTGCCAGGGGCACTTGTCTGGCTGTTCATGGCGCAAGGCCGTATAGACGCGCTCTTTCGCAGTCATGGGTACCTCCTGTCTGCTCCCACCGAAGGGACCGCATGGGGTGCTCGCTGCAGGCGAGCGAGGTCCCCATCCGGCCCGTTGGCGGGCGTGGGGGCCATCCCGCGCGGCCGGTGACAAGTTCTGGAGCCCCGCTCTAGGATGCCCTCAACTCCCTCAGCAGTCGCAAGTTCTCTGCCACCAAGAAGTCGTCTATCCCCTCGGCGAACATGTACGGCCCCAGCGCTGCCGCGATTTCCCTCTCGTACCCGCCCCGGGCCAGCGCCTCGCGCGTGGGGAAGTACGCCTCGTGCCCGTTCATGGTGCTGGCGGTGATGGTGTAGGGGAAGGGCGAGCGCTGCTTAATGCGCAAGCCAATCTCCGCGAAGTGCTCGCCCGGGAAGGGCACCAAGGCGGCCTCGCCGAGGCGAAGGAGTACCTGCAACCAGGGCCGCGTCGTCTGCATCTCTCCCCGTTCCCATTCCTCCAGCACCGCCTGGTAGTGAGCGCGGCGCGCCGCCTCCAAGCCCCAGGTCACCTCGCGGTCAATCTCCCCCAGGCGCGCCTGTGCTTCCTCAGCCGGCATCAGCGGCGCCAGCGGCAAGTGCAACTCGCGCGACAGCACTCCTAGTGGAACCTCCCGTTCACAGCAGATCCCGGCAAAGACACGCATTGCCTCTCGCCCGACCACCGTCCCTACCTCCTGCATCCCCAGTGGGCTGCGCACCGTGCAGCGCGGTGCCACGTCGCCGACCACCCCGTTCACGAAGATCGCAAAGCCGCCCGTGGCTTCCTCGATGAAATCCACCGCCACCCCCGGCCAATCGCGCGAGATGCCGCGGTCGTCGCCCCGGCTGGTCGGATGCGCGCCGTAGTTGACCAGCGTCGCCTTGGTGCCCCGCTCTGTGTCGAAGCGCCAGAGGATGACCTCGGAATCATAGGCCCCGAAGGGGTTCACTCCCAGCACGACGCGCCCGTCTTCCGTGATCTCCCGCCGGTTCACCCCTGCGTCACAGCGCCCGGAACCGACTCCGAAGGACACCGGCTCCAGGTTCCCCAGCGCTTTCTCCACGGCTGCGACTATCTTCGGGATGCTCTCCTCCAGGTATGCCTGATTCTGCTCGCCCCAGCCCCAGACGCGCTGCGTCTGCGGCCCCGAATGCGTCTGAATGGCGCCGATCAGCATCTGCGCGGCGGGAATCCCCGTCGCGGCCTCGATTTCCCGCGCGATCAGGTCCCGCTCGCGGACCTGCACCACCACCCAGTCCATGACCGCCAGGACCGCGCGCAGGTCGCCCTGCGAGAAGACCAGCACCCGCGCATACAGCGGATCGGCCACCCACTCGGCTACCCGCCCCGGCGTGGGATACCCCGCCAGCGGCGTTCCCAGCGGAGGCGTGAGGTGCGTTTTGGCGCAGCCGAGCAGTACTGGTGGGCTCATCTGCCCCCCGCGCGACCGGCCGAGGCAGTGGGCAGGGCTATTGCCACTTTTCCCATTTCACGATCTCCTCCAGGCTGAGCCGGCGCTTCGGCTGCGGACCAGTGGCCGGATAGCCCAGCGGCATCAGTTCCACCACCCGCACGTCCTCGGGGATGCCCAGGATCCTTTTCACCTCATCCTCCTTGAAGGCCCCGACCCAGCAGGTGCCCAGGCCCTCCTCGGTGGCTTGCAGCGCGATGTGCTCCAGGGCAATCGCCACATCAATCGGATAGGACAACTGCCCACAGGACATGACGTGCTGACCGCCCGCAGCGCAGGCGGCGATTACCACCGGGGCCTGCCCCACGAAGGCTTGCCCATTGGCCGCCTCCGCGAGCGCCTTGCGGGTCTCTGGATCTCGTACCACCACGAAACGCCACTCCTGCCGGTTGCCCGCCGACGGCGCCAGCCGCGCCGCTTCCAGCACCCGCCGCAGTTTCTCTTCTTCCACCGGTTTGTCCAGGTACGACCGTACGCTGAAGCGCTGCTGGATGGCCTCGAACACGTTCATTCCGGTAACCTCCTTGTGTCTTGCCTGATGTGAGCGGCATTGGTGCACTATCAATAATAACTGCCAAGCGCCGAGAAGAACGCCATCGCTCTCCTGCCCCGCGAAACGGCACCGCGCGGTGCGTGGCG
>CALFVE010000391.1 GCA_937928475.1 uncultured bacterium
GTTCCCGCCCCACCCGGCGGAGTTCTTCCTCAGAAAGGGCCAGTTTCGCCAGGTCCGCCACGTGACGAACCTCGCTGTCGGAGATCTCAGGCACGTCTGCAGCACCGTTCCCTCTAGTCTAAGCGACGCGTGAATCGTACCACGGGAAGGCGGGCAGGGTCAAGGACGGCGAGCACAGCGGAAGCGCAACGGAAGCACGACGAAAGCACAGCAGAAGCACAACGGAAGCACGACGGAAGCGGGATAGCAGTGCCCCCCTGCTCGCTTGCTGCGGAGGCGGGACCCTCCTCCGCGAGCAGGGGAGAGAGTGGGCGCAGACGCTAACCAGATACAACCGGGGTAGAGCACGGAGCAGACGCCATCTGCCCAGCCCCCATGTTCCACTTTCGGCGTTCGTCGTTGCACTGTTCCCGTTCCACTGTCCACCTTGCCCGCTGCCCCCACCTTTCATTCCTCCCGCCTGTCCCCCTCGGGCTGGCGGCTCACCAGCACTTTGTCCACTCGGTGGCCGTCCATGTCTACCACCTCAAAGCGCCAGCCGGCCCAGTCGAAGGCGTCCGCCGCTTGGGGGATGCGCCCCATCTGCGTCATCACGAAGCCCCCCAGCGTTTGGTAATGCCCGCGCTCCTCGCCGGGCAGCGTGGGGAGGTCCAGGAGGTCCTTCAACTCGTCCACCGAGAGCATCCCGTCCAGTAGCCAGGAGCCGTCGGGGCGCTGCACGGCCTCCGGCTCCTCCGCCTCCCCCGCCGAGGCCACCTCTCCCACGATCGCCTCCAGCACGTCGTTGATGGTCACCAGCCCTTGGATGCTGCCGTACTCATCCACCACCAGGGCTAGGTGCGTCCCCTCCTGTCGGAAGGTCTCCATCACCTGCAGCACCGGCATGGTCTCCGGCACGAAGACCGCCGGCCGCAGCAGGCCCTCCAGCTCGGTGGCCGGATCCTCCCCGCACTGGGCCAGGAAGTCCTTGGCCTGCAGGATGCCGAGAACTGCGTCGAGCGACCCGCGACTGACCGGGAAGCGGGAGTATGCGCTCGCCACGATCTGCCGCCTGATCTCCTCCGGCGGATCCTCGGCGTCCAGCCAGACGATGTCTGGGCGCGGGGTCATTACCGCGCTGACCCGGCGGCGGTCCAGGCGCAGCACTCGCTCCACCATCGCCAGTTCCGCCTCCTCAAAAACCCCGGCCTCCTCGCCCTGTTGCAGGAGAATCTTGATTTCCTCCTCCGTCACCGGCGGCTCGGCCGAGGGCCGCACCCCGCACAGGCGCAGCACGCCCTCGGTGGAAACGCTCAGCAGCCAGACCGCCGGAGCCGCCACGACCGCCAGCGCCTTCATCGGCCCCGCCACCCGGGTGGCGATTCGCTCCGCCCGGGCTAATGCCAGCCGCTTGGGCACCAGTTCCCCCAGCGTCAGCGTGAAGTAGGTAATGAGCAGCACGATCAGCGCCACCGCCAAGGGGTGCGCGACCCCGGCCAAAGCCGGCACCCGCGCGAAGTACTCCGCCAGTTTCTCGGCGATGGTCACTCCCCCGTAGGCTCCGGCCAGGATTCCCACCAGCGTGATGAAGATCTGCACCGTGGCCAGGAAGCGGTTGGGCGTCGCGGCGAGCTCGAGGGCGATCTGGGCGCGCCGGTTGTGTTGCTTCGCCCACTCTTGCAAGCGCGCCTTGCGGGCGGAAATCAGCGCGATCTCGGACATCGCGAAGAAGCCGCTGATCACGATCAGCAAGACAATAACCAGGACTTCCAGGCTAGTGGACGACACGCCCTTGCTCCTCTCAGACCGCCCCCGACAGGGCATACGGCTGCCGAAGCACCGTTTTCAGTTTCTCCGGAGCCGACCGGCGCGGGTCGCTCAGGTAGATCTCATGATGCTTACCGCAGGGCTGCCCGCCCTGGGCCGCGATGAACTCATGCAGCCGCCCGATCGTCGCCGGTTCCTCCCAGTAGGGGCCGAGGTGCATGATCTGCGCCGCCTGGCCCTCCTCGAACCGCTCCAGGCGTACGCGGAGGGCGGCCGGCAGGTTCTTCTTGCCCGCCACCTCGGCTTTGGCCTCCTCCACTTCCTCCGGGCTGATGAACTCGGGCTGGGCGATCATGAGGGTCCATCGCCACTGCTCGCGCCGGGTCATGTCAAACTCGCCGCGCTCTGTCCACCAGAGCGCCTCGGGCGGCATCACCCCGTAATCGGGAGCCTTGCCGGCTTTCTTGCGCGCGAACTTGACGGTGTAGGCGACCGCATACAGCGCCCCCATCGCCTCCTGGAACTCCGGGCCGCTGGCCGGGTCGCCCCTCCCATCCACCATCAGGAAGTTCATCGGCGGCATCTCCACCGCCACGACCTCCTTGGCAGAGGGCTGGTAGAGATGGCGCCACTGCTTCATCAGATCGACTTTGTCCATAAGAGACGCCTCCCCGGAGTCTTGCATACCATTCTGGCCGACAGCATCCCTTCATATATATTCTCCGACGCCCTTCGGCCTCCCTTGCCCCTTTCGGGGAGGATAGCGCGCCGGTGCGGGCGAAGTCGGCCTTAAGAAGGATGAGCGCCGCCGAGAGAATCGCCAATCGTGAGCCCTCGCCTGCTCCCTCCCGCCACCCGCTGCCCCTCACTCTGCGCAGCCTGGTGGTGGGCTTTGTGCTCTCTGTCGGCTGCGGGCTGGTCATCCCCTACTTGGACCACTACATCCAGGGCACCTTCATCGGCGGCCAGCACCTGCCCCCGGGCGCCGTCTTCGTGCTCATGCTGCTGGTACTGCTGATCAACCCGGTCCTGCAAGCGCTTTCCCCCCGCCTGCCCTTCTCGCGCGGCGAACTGCTGGTCATCTACGCGATGCTGCTCATCTCCACGCTCATCCCCAGCCACGGCTCGGAGAGCGTCTTCGTCACCGTCTCGGTCTCCGCCTTCTACTTCGCGACGCCCGCTAACGGCTGGGCCGATACTTTCTTCCCGTACGTCCCCGACTGGCTGCATCCGCGCTCAGACTTCGCCATCAAGTCCTTCTACGAGGGCCTCCCGCCGGGGATGACCCTGCCCTGGGGCGAGTGGGCTGTCCCGCTGCTAGCCTGGGGCGTTATGCTGGTGATCCTCTATCTCCTGGCCACCTTCGCCAGCGTCTTGCTCTATCCGCAGTGGGCCAACTACGAAAAACTCACCTTCCCCCTGGTCACGCTCCCCATGGAGATGACCCAGAATCCGCGCCACCCCTTCGCCACCCGCGCCTTCTGGGGCAGCCCGGCCATGTGGGTTGGCTTTGGCGTTGCCGTAGTCATCCAGACCTTCGCCGGTCTGCGGTTCTACTATCCCCAGGTCGGCGGCCTCAAACTCGAGTGGGTGATCAGTCCCCGCGAGGGCCCCTGGCAATACTGGGGCTGGATGCCCGCGATCATCTACCCGGCGGTTATCGGGATCAGCGTGCTGCTGCGCACCGAGGTAGCCTTCTCCATCGTCGTTTTCTTCCTGTTCAATCGCGTGGAGCGGGTTATCGGAGGAATGCTGGGATATCGCGCGCGGGGCCTCACCATTGCCGGCAATCCCCTCTGGCTGGGGGCACAGCCCTGGGGCGGTTATTTCGCCTACATCGCCATGAGCCTGTGGACGGCCCGCCGACACTTGTCCCGCGCGCTGGCGGAACTGGCCCAGCGCGAGCCGCCCTCCAGAGACCAGCCGCTCTCCTATCGCGCTTGCCTCCTCGGCCTGCTCGCCTGCTTCGCGGCCGGCGTCTACTGGTTGGTGCTGGCCGGGATGAGCGTTTGGTCAGCGACCTTCGTGCTGTTGCTCTACGTCATGATCATCTTGATTCTCAGCAAGGTCATCGCCGAGGTGGGCCTGCTCTTTGTCCAACAGACCATCACTCCGGCTCAGGCGCTCAACTACCTTTTCGGCACCCACCCGGCCGGCGCCCGCAGCCTCACCGCCGGGATGTACTTTGACCGCGCTTTC
>CALFVE010000392.1 GCA_937928475.1 uncultured bacterium
CCCAGGCAGTCGCACGCTCGCCTCCGCCACCGCCCCTGGACGAGCCGGCATTGGTCCCTAACCCGGTTTGCGCTAATCGCCCGCTGTGCACCACTTGTTGGAGCACAGCCTACCGCGCGTAAGCCCAGCCGACAATCCAAGAAATGACGAATGCTTATGTTTTTTGGCGCTGATTTGTCCCCGCCATGGCCAGACGCTTCACGGCTCGCTGTGGCCGGCCGTCGCGACTTCATCGCGGTTCCGTACCCAACCCCCGCGCTCTGGAGAGCTACCGCGGCCTTGTCCGCTTCTGCTTTATGGTGTAGGATGCGTACATGCTTGCCTCTGCGACCAGCTCCACTCGCACCGACTATGTGTTCCGCGCCCCCGCGACGGATCACGAACTCCCTAGGTTCCTCGCCGGCGCCCGCTACCGTTTCTTGAAGGGATTCCGGCACCAGCGCAGCCCGGAGGTGCCCTGCCCAGAACATTGCCACGACTTCGTGCAACTCATCTACCATGCCTCCGGCTGGGGCGCCACCAGCGTGGAAGGAGGCCAACCGCTGTCCCTCGAGCCGGGCAGCGTGGTGGTCTATCTCCCCGGGGTGCTTCATGACCAGACCTTCAGCGCCCCCATGGAGGACTGGTGCATACACCTGTTCATCGTTCGCCGGCATCCCCCGCTGTTGCCCTCCCACTGGTATGTCCCTCAGCTTAGCGATCCGCTGTTGATCAGGGAGATAGAGTCTCTGGTAGAGGTGGGCAGCCCCACCTCCCCTTGGGAGCAACTGACCTGCGACTGTCGGGTCGGAGCGGTGCTCAGCGCCGTGATCGCCCTGAGCGAGTCGGCGCCCCACGCGGTGCCCGCCTCAGTGCGGCGCTATGCTCAGCGCGCTCACCAGTATATGCAGACGCATTACCGGAGCATGCGTCGCATCGAGGAGGTAGCCGAGCACTTGGGGATCAGTCATTCGCACCTGCGTCACCTGTTCCGTCAGTGCTATGGCCTGAGCCTGATCCAGGCGCTCACGCGAATTCGCGTGGAGCAAGCAGAAGCGCTGCTGCGCAGCACGACGCTGCCCTTGAGCGCTATCGCTACCCAGTGTGGCTTCGCGAATGAGCGGTACTTCTCCACCGTCTTCCGGCGGCTGTGCGGCTGCCCTCCAGGAGCCTATCGCCTCCAGCACCGATGACGGCGAATTCGCACATACTGCTAGGGGAGGCCCTGGCGGTTGCGTTCTTGCACAATTTCCTCCGGGCTGAGGGCGCGCGAGAAGATCACAAACTCGTCGAAGGCTGTGGAGGCCTGCTTCTGGGTCGGCGCCCAGTTCGCGCACTGCCCCAGGAAGAAGTCCGGCGGCATGCCGCGGAAGTACTTCTCGGGCGGGACCACCGTCTCCCCTACCGGCTTGCCGTCCACGTAGAGAATCACCTTGCGATCTTTCCAGGTGACAGCCAGGTGCAGCCATTGGCCATCTCGCCACTCGCGGGTGGAGTAGCCGATGGCCCCCCATTCGCCCTCGATCCCGTTGCCCGCCAGCACGAGCAAGTTGTCCTGCTGGTAGCGGTAGAGGTAGAACTTGCAGGTCGCCTCGTCTATGATCATGAAGAAGTATCGGAAGCCGAAGTCCGTCCCCTGCCAGCCTTCCGGCTGGATCCACAGAGCTAGGGTGCCCTCTTCAATGCGGAAGTTGCCCGCGGCATCGTACTCGAGGAAGCGCAGCACGTTGCCGGCGTCGCCTAAGAGCACCGCCTGGCCGCGGTGCCCCGGCACGAAGGTAAGGTCGCTGGGCGCCTTCAGCGGGCGGCGCTCGCCGCGGGCGGCCGCCGCGTAGACGTAGCCGTCCATCGGCGCATAGAAGAGTACCTGGTCACTGACCGGCGCCGGCTCGGGCAGTGGTTCGGGGACGGTCTCGGCGCAGCGGAAGCCCATGTACCGGCGCTGCACGCTGGGGCCGAGGAAGCGTCGGGAGGTGACGCGGGCATCCCACTCAGTCAGGCACCAGGCGCCGCCGCGCACGACCCGTTGCCATGCGCCCTCTAGGCAAACGGGGTTGTCAGTGGGGCTAGAGAGGTAATAGTCCTCCACCCACGCATCCACGACCCACTCGCTCACGTTCCCGGCCATGTCCATTGCTCCGTAAGGACTGCCGTCGGCGGGTCGGGACCCCACCGGCGATGGCTTCGTGGCGCCGCTCTCACGGGTCACGGTATTCTTGGGGTCCCAGCGGTTCCCCCAGGGGTAGCGGCGCTGGTCGCTGCCGCGGGCGGCCTTTTCCCATTCGGCCTCGGTGGGCAGCCGGCGCCGCACGCTGCGGGCGTAGGCCTCCGCCCCGGTGTAGGATACCGCACACACCGGGTGCTGCTCGTACCCCTTTTCTACCACGCACTGTTTACTTTGGGGGTCGTACCGAATGCGGCAGAAAGGATTGCCCAGATCGCAGTAACTGTAGATCGTCTGGAGGTTGCCGGCGGCGACCTTGTTCAAAAACTGTGCGAACTGGGCATTGGTCACCTCGAACTGGTCTATCCAGTAGGCCCTTAGCCGTACCCGGTGGGGAGGAAACTCCCAGCGGCGGCCCAGCGCGTCCTCGTCATCCGCGCCCATCACGAACTCCCCGGCGGGGACGAGCATCTGGGGCATGCCGTCGTAAGGGGATATCTTGTCGGGCTCCTGGGCCAAGGCGGGAGCCACCATCGCCATCAGCACGGCAGCAAGCGCCGCCAGGCAGAGCGCTCGGCTCCCGGTCGCGAGAGAGGTTACGAGTCTGGGTTTGCCTGCTTTGGGTTGGTGAGCCATTGCAGCACCTCCTTTACTGACCGCGGGGCTGCTCGACCTCAATGAGCAGGGCGGCGGTCCTCTCCGGGAAGACGGGAACGGTGACAGTGATCCGGCTCCCTTGCGCTCGAGGAGTGGGCAAGGGCTGCTCCCCCTCCAGGGTGACCAGCGTCACTTTGCGCGGGGCGCCCACCCCGGCGACCGTCAAGTCTAGGGACAAGTCGAAGGGCTGACGGTCTTCTTTGCGGCGATCCAGCAAGGTGACCGCCAAGCGCCCGCGGTCGGCGCGGCGGAAGAGGCGGGCGTAGACCCGGCTCGGCAGCGGGCCCAGCCCGAGGTCGTCCAGGAAGTCGCCGAAGTTCATCTCCGGGCGGCAAGCGCGGCGCAGGTCCACCATCTGCTTCTGCCAGGTGTTGATCATCTCCGGCGGCCGGTTGGATATGCCGAACTCATACCGGTTGCCGATGAGAAACACGAACTCCAGCGCATCGCGCCAGGTGACGGGCTCATTGTCAAAGAATTGCTTGACGCCCTCGGAGCCGTTGCACAGGCCGGAGAACAGCGGGTACTCGGGCAGCGTATAGCGCACCACCTCCGGCCTAGCGTAGGGCACGTGCCAGGGCAGCCCTAGGGCGTGAGTGCTGTAGGGCAGGAGGCGGTCCGAGGAGTACTCCTGCATGAGGCCGAAGCCGGGCGGAGCACCAGCGCGCAGGCGCTTGTAGAAGTCAATGATGCTTTGGCCCTCCGGGGCGGGGCGCTCGTGGCCATGGTCAAAGGCGAAGCAGGGATGGCCGCGCGAAACGGGGCAACTGTCCAGATACCATACGTCGGCCCGATACTGCTTGGCCCACTTCTCGATGACCCAATAATAAAAGTAATCAGTCCACTTCTTGGCCGCCGGGCACTGGTTCCAGTAGCCGTCCAAGTAGCCCGGTACGTAGACGTTCCACGTCGAGTAACTCCCCGCCGGGCTCATCAACCCCTGCTGCACCCAGTTGTCCGCCATGTAGTCGCGCGCGGGCCGGGGGATGTCTTTTGGGATCTTCTGGTCATTTGCTGGCTGGCGCGAGAAAGTGCCCATGAGGGGATCGCCGGTGTTGAAGTTGAGGTAGAAGCCAATATGGCCGCCGCGGGCATGCAGGTCGGCGATGGCCTTGCGCAGTTCCTCCTCGGTACCCATGTAGGGATTGGGGAAGGCGAAGGCGTGGTAGGTGATATCGCCGCCGGTCATCTCTGACCAGAGTTGGATGTAACTCAGCCCGGTGGCCTTGGCGTTCTCCAGGATCCGGGGGAAGTCGGCGAACTCGTAGGTCGGACCCCCGCTCATCACATAGCCGTCTGCTTCCTTGAGCCAAGTGGGAGGCTCCATCGCTTTGAAATTGGCGCGGAACCAGGCGCGGTAGAGGTCGGCCGCCATGTGCCAGTCGCCGGCGTGTGGCGCGACACCGGCGGGCCCGGGTGTCCACTTCTCCCCCGGCCAGGTAAGCGACCAGCGCTCCAGCCCCAGGGTCAACCGATGCGTCTGCCCGTCGCTGCGGGCAATCAGACTGGTCTGGGGAAGCGGATCCAGGTCCCCCACCTTGAGGTACAGCCCGCCGCTGTCTCCGTAGAAGTCCAGCCAGCCCATCGTCGCCGCCCCGATGTACGCCACCGGCCCGTGCCCAACCAGCGTTCTACCGGGGTCGGGATACTCCTGGCCCATCAGCGTCGGCAAGACGACAGCCGGATTGCCGCCGCAGGCTTCCGGGTCTACCTCCCAGAAGCACGGGTAGCGCACCCGGTGCACCACCAGCGCCTTGCTGGGTTCGTAGGTCAGTTCGTTTTCCAGTTCTACCCCCCACTGGGTCTCGACTCCCTCCCGGGGGACGGTGATGGCTAGGCGCAGCCGGATACCTGGCTCAATCCGATGCTCAATCAGCGCCGTCTCGCCGGCGGCGTCGCGTTGTTTGCGGACCTCTACCAGAGTGTCCTCGCCGGGCACTAAGGTCTGTACGTCCTCCGGCCGGAAGAAGCGGGGGTTGTGGATGAAGCGAACGGTATCTATCTCAATAATGGGAGTGCCCGCGCTGCCAAACTGCAGGCGCAGCCCGGCTGACCGGTTCTCAGCGGACATCAGGTTGCCGGTGTTCTCATCGAAGGTCAGGGCGACCACGCCGTTCTCAATCGTCAGAGGAAGCGGCTCGGGCGGCCGCTCGGGGCGGACCTCGGCCGCCGCTAGCGACACGAGAGGGGCGCGGTAAAGCAGGGTGTCATCTAAAGTCAGGGTCTCGCCGATAGCGACCTGGGTGCTGGGCACCCAGGCGCCCTCGGCGACCGCCCTTAGGCGACCGGTGGCTTGCAGCCCCAGGGACAGGGCCGCTTCTC
>CALFVE010000393.1 GCA_937928475.1 uncultured bacterium
TCCGGAACTCCCGGCGCAACACCCCCAGCAGGCTCGCCACGTAGGACAGGCTCAGCGCCCCCGCCGCCTCCAGACTCTGAGGGCCGTTCACTCCTCCCAACACGTACAGGCCGCTCTCATGGCGAACCAGCCGCCCTCTCACCAGCTCGGTGTCCAACTCATCATAGTCGGTCAAATCCAGGATGTTGCCGTTGGAGGCCAAATCCAGCAGCAGATTCACATCTCCATAGTGCCCCACAAAGTCCACCAGCGCCACCTGGTTGGGAAAGCGCTGGGCCATGACCACCGCCAGGTTGGTGGCAAGCGTGGTCTTCCCGATCCCTCCCTTGGCCCCGGTGACGGCGATGGTGGTCGGCGCCCGAGAGGGGTCCGTGGCCAGACGGAATTGCTCATCATCCGGCCGCGGCGCCTGCTGTGCTAACTCCTCGATCAAGCGAATGATTTGGGTCGGCTCTGCCTGCAGATTAGTAAGGGCCCGGGCGCCCGCCCGCATCGCCTCCTCCCGCACCTGCGCCTCCCCCTCGGGAGTGTCGGCCACCAGAATGCAGGCCGTTCCCGGGGAAGCCAGCGTCGCCATGCGACAAACTTGGAAGCCGTCCATGCCCGGCATCTGCACCCGGATCAGGGCTACCTGCGGGCGCAAGCCGGCGACGGTCTGCGCCGTCTCCAGCCCGTCCCGCGTGAAGCCGACGACCTGCAGGTCGCCCGCCTCGGCCAGCGCCGCCGCCAGGCGGTCGGCGTCGCCCGGTTGGTTTTCTGAGACTAGTACTGTGATCACTGTTCCCCCTCGCTTCCAGCAAACGGGCCGAACAGGCCTGAGGCCCGCCGCCGGCCTCAAGCGTGTTCGGCCCGTGCGCCGCAGGCTAAGTTGGACTTATCCCCCTCCGCCTCCGCGGGGAGTAAGCCTGGCCCCCGCTGCCTGGCCCCGCGCCCCCATCTCCTCCGCGGTCACGATCTCCGGTGTCACGAAGATCACGAGCTCGCTCTCTCCGGTCTGGAACTCCTTGCTCCGGAACAGTTGTCCCAGAATCGGGATGTCCCCCAGCACCGGCACCTTGTTGATGACCTTGGAGACGGTGGACTGGATCAGGCCCCCGATGGCCAGGGTATCGCCGCTGATCATCTCGGTAGTCGTGCTCTCCCGCCGCGTGCGGAACCCGGGAATGCTCAGCCCCGCCACCACCACCGAGACGGAGGGGTCAATATCGCTGACTTCAGGCGTCACCAGCAGGTTGATGCGATTTTCTCCCACGATCTCCGGCTTGACATCCAGTTTGACCCCAAACGGCTTATACTCGATGGTGATCGCCGTAGCCCCCCCGCTGGTCTGCGGCACCGGAATCGGCACCTCTCCCCCCACCAGAATGCTGGCTTCGTCGCCATCGTTGACCAGCAAGTTCGGCTGGGCCAGCACCTTCGCCTCATTGCTCTGCACCAGCGCGTTAATCAAGAAGCCCACCGGGCTGGTCAGGTCGGGCTGTAGCGTGCGGTAGGCCCGGAACAGCCAGGAGTAGTTGGGCGTCCGCAGGCTGAGCTCCTCACCCGCACCGCTGAGTTGCCCCCAGGCCACCCCCACTCGGTCCAGCGCGCCCTTGCGCACATCCAGCACCTGGACCTTCACCAGCACCTGCCGCTTCGCCGGCGAGACCACCTTCACCAGGTTGAGGACCTCGGTATCGGCCGCGAACAGCGCCACCACCTGCTCCACATCCTTCAGTTCCGCCTGGCTGCCCACCGAGCCCGTCACTACCAGCGCACGGTCTGCCACCGTCTGCACCTGTAGCCGCTCGCCCAACGCTGAGGCTAGCAGATTCCGCTTCTCCGCCAAAGGCAGCCCTGGCTTCTCCGCCACCGTGACCAGATTCACCACCTCGGCGCGCGCCTTAAAGGTCTCCACGATGCGGTCCACCCGCTCCTTGGCCGCGGCGTCCGGCGCTACCCCCTCCACCACCACCGTCTTCCCCCGCAGCGGCCAGACCCGATACTCCGGCCCCAGCGCCTGGGCAATCTCCAGCACCGGCGCCGGCTCCCGCGGCGAACCGATGGTGACCAGGTTGGCCACCTGGACGCCCCCTGTGCTCCCCGCCTTGACCAGCGCCTCGATCTCCGCCAGCTCCGGCGCGTCGGCGACCTCCCCCATCACCATCACCGTCTTCTCGTCCCAGACTACGTACTGGAACCGGTCGCCCAGAATCTGGCGCAGCACTTGCGCCTGGCGCTGCGCGGGGGTCATGGCGAGGTCCTCGCGGAAGTAGACCGCCACCAGGTGCACTCCGATCTCCTTGGCCACGTCCTCCGCCACCTTCTGGATCTCGTCCTGCTCCCGCTGGTCTTTCACATCGCCTTTTATCAGCAGCGTACGGTTGTCAAGGATCGTGTAGGCGAAGCGGCGGGGGAGAATCTGCTCCAATTGCCGCTGCGCCTCTTGCGCCTTCCGGTCCGGCTTGACCACCACGGCGTAGTCGTGCCGGCCCTGCCGGTCCCACACGTAGAGCTTGGTGCGCCCCGGGCCTTTGGCCATCACCACCAGTTCATAGAAGCCGGTGACGATAACGTCCACCACTTGCGGGTCCACGGTAGCCACCCGGGTCATCCGATCAAAGCGCATCGCCTGGCTGTCGCCCTGCACCATCACCAGCGGGATGCTTTCCCCCCAACTTCCCGTCGCTAGGCCGGCGGCGATCGCCGCCAGGCAGCAGGTAAGTACAAGGCGCCGGAGGTGGCTGCGATCTAGAACTGCGGGCGGTGGTTTCATCTGCATGACTTGCCTCCTGCTCTGCGCGGAACTCCCTGCCTAGGGGGTAACGATCTCACGCTCACCGCCGCGATACACCTCGATCCCCGGCTTGGGGCGCGTCGGGGCCGAGATAGCGGTGGTGCCGGGAGCGCTGGGGGCTGTTCCCTCCGTACCCAGAGCGGCGCCGGCTCGCCCCGCCGGCGTAGCCGGGCTGAGGGCCGGCTGGGGTGTCCCCGGAGCCGCGGCGGTCGGCGCTGGCGGCGGGGGAGTTAGCGGAATCCCTACCACCAGTTCGTTAGTGGTCGGCGGCAGCGGCATCATGCGCGCATCCCCCTTGGGCCGCAGCGCCAGGTGCAGCTTGCCCCGGTTCGCGGCCAGCACTAGCACCTGCGCTTGCGCGGGAGTTACCGCCAAAGTGGCGCTGGGGCGGGGAGTGGCGGGACCCTGAGGCTGTTCCTGCTCCCCCCCGGGCTTGCCGGTCGCTTCCCCCTTCGCCGGCTGCGTCTGGGGAGCGATCCCTTCCGTACCCAAGCCCAGGATTTCCACGTCTTGCAGGATGGTGCGGGTAACTACCTTCTGGGGAGTGTCGAAGGTTGCTAGAACGTCCACCCGGTCACCGAGCTTGAGAAAGCCGCTCACGCCGGAGATGTTGTCCACGGCGACGGTCACGGCCCTCATGCCTTCAGGGACTACGTACGACAGCCCGGCCTGGGGAGAATACGCGGCCAGTTTGCTACGAGGTATGGGCTCCCCCGCAGGAGCGTCCTGGGACAACTTCTGGTTGTACAACTCCTCTGGGTTGGTGACAATGTCAGAGGTCAGGGCGTCCCGGGAGATTTCCTTCGAGGTGAGAAGATCAGGGGTGATCCGGCTCCCGGCCGGCAGCGCTACCGCCGGCACCGGTACCCGCGTGGTGACCACCTGAACCTGCGCGGCCGGTTTCGGCGCCAGGCTCTGGAGGTAGACGATGCTGAGCAGCGCGGCTCCCGCCGCGCATACTACCGCGATGATCACGGCCGTTCGGCGCGTAATCCGCATCAGCAACCCCCCCTTCTACTGTTACTGTGATTGGGAGTGCATTCGATACTCGATACTGCGCCAGGGTTGAGATGCTGGGCTATAGTATACCACGTCTGCTGGCAAGATAAAAGCCCTCTGGCACAAA
>CALFVE010000394.1 GCA_937928475.1 uncultured bacterium
GCCGCAACAGAGTTGACCGGGGGGCGCTGCCCGGGGCCGGGCAGCGCCCCGCGAGGGGCCGTCAGACGACTGGCGCTGGGAGGACATCGGCGCGCCCGCTGACGCCCTGTCGCGAGTCTGGCGTACCAACCCCCGTGCCCCGGATAAACCTCAAGGGATGCGGAGCGGCTACGGTGTGCTGTCGTCCTCCATGCACTGCGGAGAAGAGAATGCCAGCAATGTCTGTACACCCCCTCTCGACCCTGGCATGCGCGGCCGCCCTGGTCGTAGCCTGCGCTGCCTGCTGGCCGTCCGGGGCGGGGCAATTACCAGCGCTCAACGTCACTGACTTTGGAGCCGTCCCCAACGATCAGAACGACGACACGGCCGCTTTCGAGCAGGCCCTGGCGCAGGCGGCCCAGGGCGGGGTGGCCACCGTGTACGTGCCGGCCGGCAGGTATCTGCTGGCCACGGGGCGACTGCGGCCGCAATCCGGCGTCACCGTGCAAGGAGAAGGCAGCGCGCACTCCGTGTTGCAAGTTGCCGGCCAGGGTGATCCCGATGTGCTCTTTTTTCCTGAGGGAGAAGATATCACCTTCCGCGACTTGGCCCTGCGGGGGCGGGCGGGCGGCGTTCCGCCCAGATATGACACCGCCGGGACGATGATTAGTATGCGGCGAGTGCGCCGTCTCTCCGTGGAGCGCTGCTCCTTCGAACAGTTCAAATACGGGGTGCACGCCGAAACCGCCGAGGGGGGCTTCTACACAGTCAGTGACGTGGCGGTCTCCGATTCCCACTTCGCTAGCGGCGGGGTGGGCGTAGGGGCCCAGGCCTGCGAGCGGATCGCGGTTAGGCGCTGCCGCTTTGAAGACATGTACTGGGCCGCGGCCACCTCCCGGTGCTTGGGTAGCCGGTTTGAGAGTAACGACGTACGGCGCTGCGTGACCGGGGTACGGGGCCTGCACGCCTTCGACGTGCATGTCAACCACAACACCTTCCGCCAGATCGGCAGCAACGGAGCAGTACAGTTCGACACGGCCGTGGGCGGGGAGATTTCCTTCAATGTGATTGACAACCAGGACGCGACGGCGGGCGGCTGGAACCTGGAGGTGGAAGCCGCCAGCGGGATCGTGATCAGCGGCAACGTAATTCGCGCCAGTCAGCATGTGGAGCAAAGCGGCATTTGGCTGCACGGCCGCTCCGGGGGCTGGAGCGATTGGGAGATCAATCCCTTTGACCCACTGCGCGCGGATTTCCCCGAGTACGAGAAATCGTTCATCGAGGGCGCCCCGGAGGAGGTGGCCACCTGGACGGTGGCGCAGCCGCAGGCGGTGACCCTCGCCTCCGATTCCCAGATCACTTGGCGGGATCATCCCTCCTTCCGGATGAGAATTGAGCCGGGAGCCAAGCCGGGGGTACTGGCATGGCGCCCCTATACGCCGGATCAGCAGCACCGGATTTACGGCGACATGATCGTAGGATTTGTGGCGGTGCGCGGCAACACCGCTCCCCTGCAAGCCCTGGGCTTGTCGCTGTGCCTGGGCGAGGCCGGGCAGCGTCCTGCCCAGACCCTGCTGTTGCCGAGCGTCGGCCCGGGGCAGCGCGAGCAGTGGTTCACGTACCGCTCGATCATCTATGAACAGGGGGCCGGCTTCGGCTTCACTCCACAGTTTGCGCCCTTCGCCAGTATCGCCGTGGTCCTGCGCGAGCCGCTGCAGGAGCCCGTCGAGCTGTGGATCGGGACTTTTCGTCGAGATTTCGCATGGCAAAGCAACCGCGATGCAGGCACCGTGGTCAGCGGCAACACCATCTCCAACGCATGGCACGGCATTGTTGTGAGCCAGTTGTTCAAGAACCTGGTTATCGTCAACAATGTGCTGGAGGCCAGCCAGAGTCGGCTGAACCGCGGCAACATGGCCGTGCAACTGCTGACCTGGCACACCGTTGTTCGTGACCGCGGGAAGCAGGTGGACCCCCAGAAGGTGCCGCCGGACGCCCCTGCCGACTGGGTGCCCCTCACCGATCCTGTGCCGAGCAATCCGGAGGCGCTAATCTACGAGAACTGCCGCATTTCCGACAACACTGTGCAAGGCTATGAGCAGTTCATCGGGGTGGCCGGCCCGGACAACGGCCGCTTCATTCTGCAGGAACCCCGGTTGGGACTCAGAGTAGAGAACAACCAACTCCAGCAGGTGGGAAGCCTAATGCCCGCAGCCCTGCCTGCGTGCGTGTCGGTGCAAGGTAATGCGCGCGACAACTATCCTCTCAGCGGGACGCTGACGCTCGAGGGCGAGCGGATCACTGTCGGGAATCCCAACTTTACGGCAACCTGTGCGGTGCGGCTTACGCCGCTGAGCCCGGAGGCCTTCGCCTTCCAGCCGCGCATCGTTAGCCTGGGCGAGGGCAAGCTGACCGTGGAGCGGGGCGCCGCGCCTACGGGGACCGTCTACGCCTGGGAGATCTTCAGCGACCACCTGCCGCGGTGACTGGGGTCACACCAAGCGGGCCACCTCTTCCGAACGTGGCAGGACGAAGCTCAGGAGGCCAGGTTCGACCGAGAAAGCGTCATGCTGCCAGCGACTTCGTTTCTCCACACCGCCGGGGGTCTTGCCGGATTGGCATTAGGGCTTGGGCTATGTCCGCCGCTGACGGGGCAGACGATCAACACCCCGGGGGCGGCTCTTCCTCGGAACCCCTCTCGAGAGGCCTACATGCGAGGCCGCACCTACGTCAACCCCAGAGACTTCGGCGCCTCCGGAGAGGGACAGGTGTGGACACGAGGACGGATTGAGGCGGGGGCGCGTCAGGTCGTTGTGGAATCTGCCGCCTCCTTTTACCCGGGGCAGGGGCTTTATCTTTACGCCGAAGACGGCAGCAGGCTGAGCACGCTGATAACCGCGATCGAGGGGCGAACCCTCGAATTCCGTGATTCTTGGCCGGGTCCTTCCGGTCCGGTGAGCGTGTACCACGATGACACGTGGGCGATCCTGAATGCCTTGCTGCGCTTCGGCACTCACGGGGAGGGGCGCCTGGACAACCTCGATTCGCGCGCCCTCTCCATGTGCTTCCCCCCGGGCCAGTACAATCTCAGCCGGACGATCACCCTGGCCTCCCACCAGGCCTGGGTGGGGGGAGACGGGATCAGCGACTCCGCTGCTCCGGCGGTTCTCGCTGCGCTGCCTGGCTTTGCCCCGGACCCGGCCGAGGAGCGGTTCATCCTCTATGAGCACTTCGACCGCATTGGCACCGGCACGAACTCCTTCTGGTTGTACCTGCGCAACCTCCGCCTGATCGGCCTGCGGCCCGAGACCAATCCGGGACTGAGTTGCCTGCACTATATGGGCAGCCATACCTCCGTGGTGGAGAAAGTCGGCTTTGCCGGGTTCCGGCGCTGCGCTATTAGTCTGCCCACCCAGGACACTCCCGTTTTCACCGGCTGCGTCTTTGATGCCTCGCAGGCTCCGGTCAGCGACCCCGTGGTGCGTTTCGCTAACCCCGGCCCTTGGACGGCCGAGAGCCTGACCTTCGACCGGTGCACGTGGATCGGCAACAACGACCCCAACCTGGTGGGCGTGGGCATGGTCCGGGAGGGTTACAACAGCAGTTGGCCGGAGTCGTGCGCGTGGCGCGACTGTATCTTCGACAACGTAGGTCGCCCCATAGTCTTGCAGGGTAAAGACGTGAGCATCGTCTCCTGCCACTTCCGCAACAGCCGCTTCCCGCCCAGCACTCATCCCGCCATAGAGGTGGAAGCGGGGAGCGAGGCTTTCAACGTGGTGAACTGCACCGCGGAGGGGTATGCCACCGCCGTGGCCACGCCGGAGGAGAGGATCGCCCCGGATGGGTCGGGCAGTTTCGCCTGGTTTTCCTCAGCTTTTGCGCAGCGTCAGGTAGTGTCGAGCGGCGTACTTCCTGCCGAGCCTCCTCGGCCCGCTCCCGTCTTGGGGCGAAGGCGAGGCGCGTGGTTGAATGTGAAAGATTTCGGGGCCAGCGGCGACACTACCACTTTCACCAGCGCGGAGGTGGTGGCGGACGGACGCCAGGTCGTGCTGCGGGACGCGAGCAGTTTCGCGCGGGGCCAGGGCCTGATGCTCTACCGCGACGATGACTTCACGGTGAGCAAGATTGTTGACCTCGAAGGCGCGGTCGCCTCCTTGGAGCCGCCGACCCGTCTGCGTGGGCAGGTGCAGGCGCGGCACGACGACACGGCGGCGCTGCAGGCCGCGATTGAGGCCGCCTCTCAGGCCGGCGCCGTCTTGTTCTTTCCTCACGGCGAATACCCCACAAGCGACACCCTCTATGCCGGCGACTACACGGACTGGCTGGGAGGCGAATGGGCGGCGCACCTAGTCATGTTTGTGCCGTCAGCCTCGGAGGATTCACGGTACGTGGTCTCCTTCGAGAAAGCCCGCCCTGACCGGCGTATCCAGCGTCTTACTAAGCTAACCTTCACCCCGCGAGCCCTGCGTCGCGACCTGCCGCCGCAGCCGGTAGGCGGCTGCCTGCTCAACGTCAACAGCCCCATGATCCTCACCAGCGTGTGGTTCGGCTTCTGGCAAACGGGGACGGGAGGGGCCTTTACTGGCCCCGGGTTGCACATACGCGGACACACAGCGGGACTGCTGCTCAAGGGGATTCTGACCAACTGCAGCGCCGGCGGGCGCGCCTCTCTGCTCATGGAAGATTGCCGCCATGTTTATCTCAAGGGAGGCACCATTGATGGGGGGCCCGGCAGCAGCGCCACCACCGTGGAGTTGGTGAACTGCCACGATATCGAGATCGGCAACCTAGACAGCGAGGTGGCTAGCCCGCGCCGCAGTCTGCGCCTGGAGGGTGGCAGTGACATACACATCCGCAGTTGGTTTAACCGGTGGATGTGGAGCCCCGGCTGCGTCGGGGTCGAGATGGTGGGTAGCCCGCGGAACGTATCTATCTCTATGATGGACTTCCCCTGGTACGTCTATTTCGGCGGCCAGCCGGACCCCCAGATACGAATGGTTTACACCTACGATGGCGAGAAAGTGCTGGACGTGCCCCACGCGGAGGTGCCGCAGCAGGGCCAGTATTGGCGGGCGCATTTCTGGTCCAACGTCCCCGCGCGCGGACCGCTGCCGGGACGGGTGGCCCACTTGACGGCAGAGGTCATGGGCGAAAGCGTGCGGCTGAGCTGGCCCCCGGTGCCGGGTGCCACCGCCTACCGGGTGTACGCCTCCGAGGGCGCCGATGAGGACTACCTCTACCTCGCGACGGTCGCCACCCCGGGCTACGAGATCACCGGGGTGGGAAGCCAGATCCCCACCGGCTTCGTGGTGCGTGCGTGCACCGAGCGGGGCGGCGGGCCGCCCTCGCCGCCGGCGATCATACACGCTGCCGCGGGGGAGCCCGCGCCGCTGCCGCCCTTCGCACCGCTCTTCGATTACCCCCCGCCCCCGGAGGCGCCGGACGACGCGAAGATCGTCCCTGGCGACGGGCAGATTCTGGTGCGCACTGGCGATGACCCCATGGCGCCCTTCCTGCTGATAGAACGCGCCGCGGCGCCGGAGGGCCCTTGGGAGCAGATCGCCCGCCGGCCCCACAATCTGGCCGTCGTCACTGGCTTGGAGAACGGCCGGCCCGCCTGGTTCCGCGTGCGCAAGGCCCACTATTTCGGCGTCAGTGAGCCTTCCGCTCCGGTTCAGCTCACGCTGCAGGAGGAGCAGCCCGGCCAGGTGGTGGCCAGGGAAGGGTTCGAGCAGGCCAACGGCGGGGCGATGGTGGGCACGCCCGACGCCCCGGCGCAGGAGGGCACGCGGTTTGTTCGTCTCACTAAGCCCTTCGAGCGACGCCAGTTCGGGGTCTGGAACCTCAAGCTGGGGGCTCGCTATGGTCTCAGGTTCTGGGCGCGCAGCAACCACGCAGGGGTACCGGTCTTCGCCGGAGGCTGGCAGGACTTCCGAGACACCATTCGACAGCCGGGGGTATGGCAGCAGGTAGAGATACCCAACTGCGGACACGGAGCCCAGGGCGACTGGCTGGCCATATACTTTTTCACCTTTGGTCCACGTCCCGGCGAGGAACTGGCGCCGGACACCTATCTGGACTTGGACAACATTCAAGTCTTCCGCATGGAATGAGCCGAACAAATGAGAGCCCTCTCCGAAGAGAATGTTTAGGCTCTGTTCGCCACTCAACAACTCGTGGCAGAGAAAGGGCTGATCGTATGTGTGTTTCTTCGTCTCACTTCAACTGGGCCTTGGTCATGCTGTTGGTGTTGGCACTGCTGCCCTCAGCGAGCGCCTTGACCCAAGCCGGGGCGCTCCGACCGGGGTGGATAAGCGTAACCGACTTCGGAGCCGTGGGCGACGGTAAGACCGACGATACTGCGGCCTTTCGCCAGGCGTGCGCGGCGGCGGAGAGTGGTCCCGGCAAACTCCTCTTCGTCCCCGCCGGTACCTACGTGGTGCAGCCGGGCCTGAATCTGACGGAGGGGGTCACCTTTTTCGGCGAGGGGCCGGCGCACAGCGTCCTTACTGTCCCGGCCGAGACCCAGGGGGCTCTACTCACCCTCCGAGGTGACCGGATCACCGTGCGCGATCTGACTCTGCGCGGTCCGGCGGCCGACAAGCCGCTGCCGGTGAATGGTGTGGACATACTCCAAGGGCGTTACTTGCTGGTTGAGCGGATTGCTGTGGAAAACCTGACGATCGGCGTGCGGGCTGACTCACTGGCGGGCGGCTCCGGCGGCGACTTCGCCGTCCGGGACCTGCGCGTCACGAATTCGACTTTCCGTCACGGTCAGATGAGTGTGGCTTTCCACCTCTGCCGCGATGTCGAGGTGAGCCATTGCTCGATCCAGGGCATGGCTCACGGTGTCAGTTGCTCCAGCACGGTCGGTTTTCGCTGTGAGAACAACGTCATCGAGGACTGCGCCGACTCGGGCCTGCGTGGTCTGGTCCAATGTGACAGCCACGTCAACTTCAACACCTTTCGCAACGCCGGCTACAACGGAGGCGCGGCTATCGCGATTGACTGCTCAGTCAACTACGAGTGTATTGGCAACGTGGTGGACAACTCCATGGTGCGCGGAACTGGGTGGGGCTTCGAGTGGGAGGGCGTCTCCGGTCTGGTGGTAAAGGGCAACACCCTGCGGCTGCCCATCTACGGAAGGGTGTCCGGCATCTGGCTGCATGGACGAGGGGGGACGCACGCCCTGTGGTTCACCCACGCTGGCCGGCTCACACCGGTGGCAGAAGATCCCGCCAACCCGCTCTACCAGCGCTTCATCGGCGGGGACTCCGAGAAGACACGGGAATGGCAGATAACGCAACCGGAAGCCGTCCAGATTGCGGTGGACACCTCCGTAGCGGTGGAGGGGAAGAGCAGCCTGCATGTCGAGATTCAGCCTTCCGCCGAACCGGGTCTGCTCGCCGTCAAGCCGCTGCCCCCCTCTTTGCAGCGCGGCTTCGACACGGTGCACGTCGAACTGGCGCTACGGGGCCTGCAGGCCAATCGGAGAATCAGCGTCGTATGGTGTCGGGACGAGTCCGGTCTCATGCCCGCGCGCAAGGTGTTCTTGCCTGGCCTGGCTGAAGACTTCAGGGATGAGAATGCGAAATACCGACGCCCGAAAGATCTGCCCCCTGACGACGCCTGGCACTTCTATCACCTCCCCGTCTACCAGCAAGGGATGGGGTACGGCCGGGCCGGCTACGGAGACCAGTTCGCCGCGATCAAGAGCGTCGCGCTGTATCTGGACGAGCCGCTGGCGGCGGCAGAGAACTTCTATCTGGACGCGGTGATGACGGCAGCGGCGGACAACTTCTACCGGGACGCGGGCATCATCATCCAGGGAAACACTTTCTACAACGCCTTCAACGGCATCACTTTCGGCAACTGGCACCGGAATGTGCAGATCGTTGACAACGTTTTCGATGCTAAGCAACTGGCGAGGAACCGGGGAAGCGCCGCCATTCTGCTGTTCTCCTACCATGCGCTGCTCCGTCCTGAGGATGTGGCGGCGGGGCGGGCGATGGGAAAGGTATGGGCGGATCCTCCGGTCACGGCGCCTCCGGACTGGGTGCCTGCCGACGATCTGCTCGCGACCAATCCGCGCGCCGAGTTCTTCGAGAACGTACGCATCGCCGGCAACATCGTGGACTCGTACCAGCAGCTCATTGGCGTCAGCGGAAGAGATCAGGGGCGGTTTATCCTGCGCGAGAAGAAAGTGGGGCTGGTTATTCAGAACAACATTCTCTCGGACGTGGAGCAGCTCTTCCCCAAGGGCTTTCCCAAGTGCGACGTGGTGAGCGGCAACGTCGAGAAGCGTTACCGGCCCTGAGCCGAGCGCCTAGCTTGCTTCGGCGGAAACGGACGAGGTAGGCACATGGCGAATGTCATCGGGAGGTGAGCCAGCAATGTCAGGCGGAGCCATGACGTGCGTGGCGGCTGCAGTGCTGCTCGTGCTGGCCGGCGCGGCCTCAGACGCGGCTCCTCAGATTATCTGGGCATCGGACCCAGTATTACCCGGCGAGGTCGCATTGCTCTTTGGGGAGGGCTTGGCCGACCTCGCTTCGGTGTCGGTGCGTCGGCTGCCGGACGGGAATCCGGGCGAGCCGGGTGGGGAGGCTCCGGTTTCTCCCGCGGCAGTAACGGCAGAAGTTCTCCTGAAATCATCGGTGTCGGCCTATGTGCTCTTGCCGGCAAGCCTCGCGCCGGGCGTGTACCAACTATCTCTTCGCAATGCCCAAGGAGAGACAGTCACCCGGGTGGTGAACCAGGCGCAGGCTGAATGGTGGCAGGGAGACCTGCTCGATGCCTGCACCCCCGGCTCGCTGGTCCGTGTATTTGGCCGCAATCTCAAGCCCTGGCAACCTGGCGCTGAGGTAGCCGCCGTGTTGGCTGGACCGCAGGGGCCTCGGCCGGTACCAGTCGAGTTTGCCGACAAATACGAGGCGCGCGTGCGCTTGCCGGTTCTGGAGCCGGGGACCTATCCCCTGTACGTCACCAACGGCTCGGGCGGCTGGTCGGCGCCAGTGCAGATACGGGTGGAGAAGGAGCGCCTCACCGAGGGCAAGCCCTGGCCCCAGACGCAGTACAACGTGAAAGACTTCGGTGCGGTGGGTCGCGGAGGGGATGAGACGGCGGCTGTGCAGGCCGCCCTGAAGAAGGCTAAGGACGAGGGCGGCGGCGTCGTCTACCTGCCGCGGGGCGTGTACACGATTTCCCAGACGCTGGTCGTGCCTGAGCGCACCGTCCTGCGCGGGGAAGGCCGGGAGGCGGTTTGGATCCAGGTCCCCAAGGCCCTGACTTTGCCGGCCGTCATAACCGGCTCTCGTGCCTTTGCTGTGGAAGACCTCTCCATCGCCGCCCAGATGGTCGGCCGCATGATTGTCGCGCCGGACTGGCCGGCGCTCGTCCGCGGAGCCGGGGGCTATACAAACAGCCGCGGCGGACCACTGGACGTGCGCCTGCATAACCTGCGCTTGCTCCACCTGCGTTATGCTCACCGGCTGCGTGGAACCGAAAGCGGCCCTCCCGCCGAGGAGAAACAAGGCCCGACTGCGGTGGTGCTCAACGGCAGCCGCGTGCAGATCACGAACTGCGACATCGTCGGCGCGGGAATGTCCCTGTCCCTGATGGGTGCCGACCACTCTCTGGTTTCCGACAACCGCCTACGGGCGGGACGGAACGGTTGGTACGCGATCAGCGGAGCGAAACAGACGGTGTTCGAGAACAACAGGCTAGAGGCGGCAGACCTGGAAGGCAGCGGCGGCGGGCTCGCGAATCACGGTCACGGCGGCCTGGATCAGGTCTACGTGGCGCACAACCGCTTCGGCAGTTTCTTTGGCGGCGAGCGGGAGGCGCTCACCTTCGACACCAGTTTTCCCTACCGCGGCTTCTGGCCGGTGGTCGCCGCAGAGGGCAACAGCGTCACGGTGGAGGGTGAGACTTGGGACTGGCAGGCCTACGAGTCCAATTGCCTGGCGCTGCTGGTCATCGCGGGCAAAGGTCTCGGCCAGTACCGGATTCTCGCCGACAAGCAGGGGAACCGCTTGACTGTGGCCGAGCCGTGGGAAGTGCAGCCCGACGCCAGCTCAACGGTGGCCGTGGTCCCCGACCGACGGCGGGTCACGGTCTACGCCAACGAGTTCGAAGACGGCAGTGTCTTCGTTCAGCTCTGGGGACCCGGCGCCTTCTTCACCATTGACGGCAATCACGGCCGGCGCTGCGGAGGCACCTGGGCCTGCGGCTGCCAGTACCAGCGTGAGGCAATGGGCCAAACTGTCTTTCTCAGTTCCTGGTTCAACCAATGGTTTGACAATGTTGCGGAGGACCCCTTCATCTACGAACAGGGGCCGTCGCAATATGCCACCGTCGGTTTGTACCTGCGGTCCGGTCCCTATGCCGGTCCGCAGGGTGTCTGGCTACTCGGCAATGTCTTCCGGCGCAACACCTGCGAACACGGCCCCATCGGCATCATGTACTACAAGTCCTACGTGGGAACGCGTGCCTACTCGGAGGGTCAGCCGCCGGCGCCGGAGTACCGGGTTCTCCCCGCTGCCGACAATCTCTTCGAGCGCAACTTGGTCAAGCACGGTCCCCTGGGCTATGTGATAGAGACCGAGTGCGAGCGGACCGTGCTCCACGCAAACCGCGCGGAAGGGGCCGAGCGCGACGTGGCCGATGCCGGGCAGAGGACGGTGGTACGCTAGACGACGGTTTGCTGTACCCCGTATCAAACAAAGAAGAGAGAAGAATGATGAGTATGTCTATTGCGACTGGCTTTCGTCGTTTCGGGGGGATAGCGGCAGCAGTAGGGGTATGTTTGCTGGTGGGAGTGACGGCTTCGCAGGCCCTGGGCGCCCCCTTGCTCTATCCCGTGACTCGCCACGTGGACGACTTCGGCGCTAAAGGGGACGGGGTTACCGACGACTCTGAGGCTATCCAGCGGGCGCTGGATGCCGGGTTCAACGGCGTGTGGGCCAATTTGGTGGTGGTGCGTCTGGCGCCCGGCAAAACGTATCGCGTGGCGCACCAGTTGATCATGTGGGCGGGTACCCGGCTGGAAAGCGACGCCGCCAACCCGGCCACCCTGCTGCTGGCGGAAAACACGCCGGGCTACCAGGACCCGCTGCGCGTTCGCTACATGGTGCGCAGCCGCTTATCTTCGGCGCGGCCGGAGTGTCCCGACAACCCCGAGCCTTTCCCCCGGGACCCTAATGCATATTACGGCGCAGCCGGCCGCCCTTATCCTGGCTGGCCCTGGCAGTGGCCGGAGCAGTACGACTCGGCCCAGGACGACGCCTCCAAGGTTCACACCGGCTACGGGCCGGGCAACAACTTCAATTCGCAGATTCGTAACCTCCGCTTCAAGGTAGAGCGGGGCAATCCCGGCGCGGGGGCGGTCTACTTGGTGGCGGCCCAGGGCTCAATGCTGGAGAACGTGGAGGTGGTTATGGAGGACGGGCGCCAGGCCGTAACCGGTGGCCGTGCGCTCATCGGTTGTCGGCTGATCGGAGGGCGGTTTGGGGTGGTAGATCCCGCCCGTCAGGAGGGCGGCTGGGCTCTCAACACGCTCTTCCGGGGACAGCGAGAGGCGGCCTACTTGCTGGAGGCCGGCTGGAGCCCGCGTACCTTCATCGGCTGTAGCTTCGAGCAGGTTCCGGTGGCGGTGCAGGGCCGCAACAAGCACCTGGTGATGATTGAGTGCACTTTGAAGGACTGTGGCGTGGGCATCGTGGCTACGGAAGCGGGGCGTCCCACGCTGATCCAGAATCTTCACGCCCAGGGCACGCCCTATCTGTATCACTCGCCACTTAAGACCATCCCCGGCCAGCCCCAGACGCAGCGTCAGTTGACGCTGCCCACCTATGTGCAAGGCGACGTCTTCGACAACGGGCAGTGGGTCCAGGGCGGAGGAATCTTCGATACGACCACCAAGCTGCCCACCTGGAACTCGGTGCCCCCGGACGTGGACCTTACCGACGCGGCGAATGTGAAGGACTACGGAGCGGCGGGAGACGGTAAGGCCGACGACACCGACGCGCTGCGTCAGGCGGTGGCAGCCCGCGAGGTGGTCTTTCTGCCCGCCGGAGAGTACCGCATCACCGATACCGTTGTGCTGCAGAAGAACACAAGACTGATAGGCGAGCATATCACGCTTTCGCGGATTGCGCTGAGCCCGGCCACGCCCGGTTTCACCGATGCCGATAACCCTAAACCGTTACTAGATACCCCGGACGATGCAGCCGGCACCGCGCACCTGCGCAATCTGACCTTCAGAGTGCATACTCCGAGCAACCCCGGCAGCCTTCTGATCCGCTGGAGGGTAGGACGACGAAGCAGCATCGCCTACTGTGGCCTGCACTCTGGGGCCACGAACCTGCTTATCACCGGGCATGGAGGGGGCACCTTTTTGGAACTCTGGGCCGGGGATCCGGCCAGCACGAGGGGGATCGTCATCGATCACAACCTCGAGCCGGTGGTCTTCTACAGCATGTCTTCGGAACATCAACTGGACAAGGCCTTCCACCTGATCGGGGCTAGAGACGTCGTGCTATACATGTCCGGGAAAGAAGGCCATTACGAGGCTCACAGGGAGATGACGCGGATCGAGAATTGCGACCGGGTGGCCTTCATTGACCAGGCGGCACACCCTCCGGACGTCAACGACCCCCAGACGATGACCATCACGCGAATCATCAACACCCCGAACATCTGGCTGGGCCCGCTCAATCGCATCCACAACGAGCCGGTGCTGCATACAGTCTTGGATGAGCGGCCGGAAGGTAGTACGGTGGACCTGGGCAATCGCGGCTATCTGCTCTACCGATGGGGAGAGTTGAACCACGAGGCCGACACTGAACCGGGGATATGGCGCACAGACGCCCCTGGCGAGTGGTTGTTCATGCGCATGCAGAGCGGCACCGCGGCGGATCAGGCCGTGGCGAATCTGCGCACGCTGGTGGGTGAAGCGGTAGACGGCGGCAAGCCCTGGGAGCTGGTTCCCTCCCCGGAAGGAGTCTTGAGCATACCCCACGGTTCGCGCGCCCCGGCTTGGGCGCACCTCTACCTCTTCTGCCCCAACACCAGCGTAGCCCGGTTGACAGCCACCAGCTCCGTTCCCTTGGGCCTGTCGCTCAATGCTGAAACACTGTGTTCCGTTGACGAGGCAGTCTCGCCGGAGCCCAGGGAGCTGCAAGTCAAGTT
>CALFVE010000395.1 GCA_937928475.1 uncultured bacterium
CGTCGCGCCGGGCGTGGCCTGCTGCACATGCGCCTGCAGCTTCGCGGCGCCGGCCCGCCAGCCCGCCGCGGCCGCCGGGGAGGTGCGGCAGGAAGGGACAAAAGCGGCAACGAACTACCCGCCGCAGATGCCCGAGCGCCGGCTTCCCCAACTGCAGATGCTCTGGCCCGAAGCCCGGGTTGGAGCCGCACCTGTCAGCGATCTCCCGGCGGGCTATGTGCTGCGCGGCTATCGCCCGGCAGACGAGGCGGCGTACCTGCGTCTGCTGGAACTGGCGGGCTTTGAGGGCTGGACCGCCGAACGTCTGGCAGAGGTCTTGCCCCGAGTGCTGCCGGGCGGTCTTTTCTTGGCCGTGCACCTGGCCTCGGGTGAACTCGCGGCGACCGCCATGGCGCTGGACAATCCCACCGCGTTGCATCCGGGAGGCGGAGAGTTGGGCTGGGTGGCCGCGCACCCGGAGTACCGCGGGCAGGGCCTGGGCCTAGCCGTGTGCGCGGCGGCCGTCCGCTGTCTGCTGCGGGCGGGATACCGGCGCATCTACCTGCTGACCGACGACTTCCGCCTCCCGGCGATCAAGACGTACCTGCGCTTAGGCTTTGTGCCCTTCCTGTTTGGGGAGGGAATGGAGGAACGATGGCGGGAGGTGTTGAGACAACTGGTGTGGCCGCTGGAGGTCTTGCGGGAGGGACGTACGTGACCTCGCGGGAACGCATATTGAAGACCATCGCCGGGGAGTCGGTCGGCCACACGCCGCTGATGGCCTGGTGCTTCGGGTTCGCGCCGGCGCCGACGCTGCGTTGGGAGAAAGCGGGGCGGGAGGTGACACACTGGTACTCCCTGCGGCTGGAGCATATTCACACGCTGCCCGCGGCCTGGGACCTGGAGGACGAATTTCGGCGGGTGCTGGCCTGGCAGTCGCTGGGGGCGGACGACCTCCTGGAGGTGTCGGTTCCCTGGAGCACCAGTCCGGAGGTAACCTGGACCGACTCGCAGATTCCCGCCGGGACGGGGGAGCGCGGGCCGGTACTGGTTCGGGAGTACCGCACGCCAGCGGGCCTTCTGCGGCATGCCGTGCGCCGCACTCAGGAGGAAACCGGGCCGGGCTGGGTAGTGCAACCGGACCATGTCCCGCTCTTTGAAGACCTCAACCTGCCTCGCGCCGTGGAGCATGCGGTCAGTAGCCTGGCCGACATCCCAGCGGTTCCCTACTTGTACGCTCCCCCCGACGTGGCGGCGCGGGAGCGGTTCGCAGCACGGGTGAGCGCGCTTAGACCCTTTGCCGAGCGTCACGGGGTGGCAGTGCAGGCCTGGTCGGCCTTTGGCATGGATGCCGTCGTCTGGCTGGCCGGACCCGAGCGCGCGGTGCTGATGGCGATGGAGCAGCCGCAGGCCTTCGGCGCGCTGGTGGATAGTGTCGCTGCCACTGACTTCGCGCGTACTGAACTGGCCCTGGCGGAGCCGGGGGTGGACATCGTAGTAGAGCGCGGGTGGTACTCCTCCACCGATTTCTGGTCACCACGTCTGTTCGACCGGTATGTGCTGCCACAGGTGCGCGAGCTCACCACATTGACGCATCGGCGCGGCGTGAGGTTCGCCGATGTGATGACGACTGGCGTGGAGTTGCTGGGGCCGCGACTGGCCGAGGCGGGAGTGGACCTGCTGTATTTCGTGGGCCCGGTGCAAGACGGCCTGCCCCCGGAGCGGGCCCGGCAGTTGTTCGGTGACTGCATGGCGGTAGCCGGTGGTTGCAGCGCGATTACACTGACTAGCCGCGACCGACGGGCGATCCGCCAGGAAGTGGAGCATGCACTGGCGGCTTTCGCCGGCGCCGGTGGCTTCATCCTGCAGCCGGTGGACGCGCTCTTTCCGGACACGCCCTGGGCGGCGGTCGAGGCGTTGATCGAGGCGTGGAGGGAAGCGCAATAGCGCCGCCGGTGACCGTGTGCTTATTCAGCAAGGGAGGTTCTCATGCTCGGGCACGTCAAGCCGCTCACGCCGCGCGTGGGAGTGTCCGCCGTATCCAGTCCGCTGGAGGTGGGGGCGGAGCGGGCTCCGGGGGCCGCGCAGGACCTGGCGACGCTGCTGCGCTCCGCCGGCTGCGAGGTGCTGGCGCAGGCGCCGCTGGGCTCGGCGGATCAGGCGCGAGTGGCAGGCGCGGCCTGGGCCGAGGCGCACGTGGACGCCGTGGCGCTGGCGGTGGCCTCCTGGTTCGAGGACTATCTGGCGCTCGATCTGCTGGAAGAATGCGAAGTTCCCCTGCTGCTGTGGGCGCTGCCCGGAATGGAGACCGGGGCCTTATGCGGCGCGCAGCAACTCACCAGTGTGCTGCGGCAACTGGGCCGGCCCTATCGGGGCGTATTCGGGGCGCTGACGGCAGGGGAGCCCCTGCGGGAGACCGTGGTCTTCCTGCGGGCGGGGGCGCTCCGCGGCCGCCTGCGGCGGGCGCGGGTGGGCATCGCCGGGCAGCGGATCGGCGGCATGACTCACACCTCCCCAGCCGAGATCGCGCTCAAGCGGGTGGTGGGGCCCCGGGTGGTGCCACTGGACCTGCCCAATCTGCTCTGCCAGGCGGAGAGGGTTTCTGAGCCGAAGGCCGCCTCGCTTTGGCAAGACTTCCGCAGGCGCGCGGCGGAGTGCCGCGTGGCGGAAGAGGATGGCGCCCAGGCGATGCGGGTGTATCTGGCGCTGCGGGAGACGGTCGAAGCCGAGGGCCTGGACGCAGTCACAGTCGGCTGCTATCCGCACCTAATGGGGCGAGTCTGCCTGGCCGCCTCGCTGCTGGCGGAGGAGGGGGTGCCCTTCGCTTGCGAGGGTGATGTCAATGGCGCGGTGGGCCAGTTGCTGCTCTCGCTGCTGACCGGGCAGGCTACGCACCACGCCGACTGGCTGGAGCCGCTGGAGGACGGCACGGTGATCTTCACGCACTGCGGGTCGGGCGCGCTTTCGCTCGCGCGGGACGGAGGGCAGATTGTGCTCAGTCCGGTGCGCCTGATGAACCAGGGCGTGTGTGCCCTCTTCCCGGCGCGGAGGGGGCCGGTGACGCTGCTGAGCCTGGCTGTCCAGGGGGAGGGCTATCAGTGCGCCCGCTTGGAGGGCGAGGCGTTGCCGACCGGGATGGTCTTCCCCGGCGACCCGGTGCGGGTGCGCTTTGCTCAGCCCGTGGAGCAGATCATTGACTGGATCTTCGCGGAGGGCATCGCGCACCATTGGGCGATTGGGTACGGCCATGTGGCGGCGGAAGTCCGGGCCTGGGCTGAACTGTGCGGGCCGGGCCTGCGTCTGGTCGAACCCTAGCACTTCTCGCTCTCGCTCCTCAATCCAAGTCAGAAAGGTCCGGGCCGACCATGCCCACCCTCAACGACCTGTCCCGCCCCTGGGAGATGTGGCTGGTGCCTCACACCCACGTAGACATCGGCTACACCGAGCCGCAGAGCGTGGTGATGCCGAAGAACGCAGAGTTTCTCGCCCAGGTGCTTGATTTCTGCGCCGCCACGGAGGAGGCGTCGCCGGGCGAGCGCTTTGTGTGGACCTGCGAGGTGGCCTGGACCGTGAAGGGCTTCCTGGAGCGGTACCCGCAGCGGGCGGGGGAGTTCCTCCGGCGGGTTCGGGAGGGGCGCATCGAGGTTACCGCGATCTACCTGCAACTCACCGACCTGTTCGGCGAGGAGTTGCTTGAAGAGGCACTCGAGTACGCGGTGAGCCTGAGCCGCGAGGAGGGGCTTCCCCTGACGACCGCCATGAACAGCGATGTGAACGGCTGGGCCTGGGGGCTGCCCCGGCTGCTGGCGGAGCGGGGTATTCGGTACTTTGACGTGGCCATCAACGAGACGCGGGCGCTGGGGGTGCGTCCCCGGCCGACGCCGCTGTACTGGGCGGCTCCGGAGGGCAGCCGGGTGCTGATGTGGCATGGGGAGCATTACATGCAGGGCAACTCACTGGGGCTCGACCAACCCGGGGCGGAGGAAAGGGTGGCGGCCTATCTGCACAGACTGGAGGAGGCGGGTTACCCGGACCGGGTAGTAGCGCTGCGCGTGCAAGGCGCCAGGCAAGACAACGCGCCGCCGGCGTTGTGGGTATGCGAAGCGGTATCAGAGTGGAACGAACATCATGAATCCCCCCGGTTCCGACTGGTCACTTCCCGCCAGTGGTTTGAGCACCTGGAGCAGCACTGGCCGGAGCCGATCCAGGAGTGGCGGGCCGCCTGGCCGGACTGGTGGGCAGACGGCAATGGGAGCGCGCTGTACGAGGCGGCGCTGGTGCGCGCCGCGCAGGCGGACTTGGCCACCGCCGAAGCCGCGGTCGCGGCGGGCGAGAGACTGAACGAGCAACGCCGAGCGCGGGCTCGGGAAGCGGCGATGTTCTTCTGCGAGCACACCTGGGGCGCCTGGTGCAGCACGGAGGAGCCGGAAGCCCCGGAGAGCAGGGCGGGGTGGAACTTCAAGGCGGGCTTCGCCTACCACGCGGCGACCGAGGCAGCCGCGCTGCTCAGCGAGGCGCTAGAATCCTGCTGGGAACCGGCACAGGATGGTCCGGCGCTGGCCGTGTTTAACCCGCTGCCATTTTCGCGCACTGACTTGGTCGAACTCAGCGTGATTGCTCGGGAGACAGAGAAGCTGGCGGCTCTGGCCCCTTTCCTTCCCGACGCGGTGGGAGAGAGCCCCGCCAGCTTCTGCTTGGTGGATGAGGCGGGAGAAATAACAGGCGCACGGTGCGCGCCGATCCTAGGGGAAAGCGGCAGGCTCTTGCGGTGGGAGGTGCAATTTGTGGCCCAGGAGGTTGCTGCTGGGGGCTGGAAGTACTTCCGACTGATCCCGGGCGAGGTGCCGCCGGCCGCGAGCAAGAGTAGTGGGGAGAGACTAGAGGGTCCCTTCTTTGCGCTCAGGGTGGACCCGCAGAGAGGGGGAGTAACCAGCCTGCGCTGCAAGCCGAGTGGGCGGGAGGCGGTGGCGGCGGGCGATTACGCTCTCAACCAGCATGTGTATGAAACGATTGACGACCCCGAGGGCCGGATGCGGTTGTGCACCTGGGCAGGTCCGCGCTACCAAGTGCCCTTCCGGCGGCGCACGCCGGCAATCACCCTGGCCGGCGGGCTTTCTTATCCCTTCGGCGCGAGCCTTATTCTGACCGGCGGCGGAGGCGACTTTCCGCATCTGCGGACCGAGATCGTGGTATACGATGACCTGCCCCGCGTGGATCTTGTGAACGTGGTGACCAAGCAGCCGAGAACGGAGGCGGAGGCGATCTACCATGCCTTTCCCCTGGCCGCCGAGAATCCCGCCGTATACCTGGACGTGCCGGGCGGGATAATGCGCCCGGGACAGGACCAGGTGCCGGGCACGGCTACGGACTGGCACAGCATTCAGCGGTACTTCGCAGTTGCCGATGAGGACTGGACGACGGTAGTCGCCTCCCCTGAGGTGCCGCTGGTGCAAGTCAACGGGATCAACACCGGCAAGTGGCAGTGTGAGATGCCGGCGGCCAACGGGCTGGTGATGTCGTGGGTGATGAACAACTACTGGTTCACCAATTTCCCCGCCGCTCAAGGGGGGCAGGTACGTTTCCGCTACAGCCTAGCGGCCTACCCTGGCCCCTTCGACGCAGAGGCGGCCGCGCGCTTTGGAGATAGTCTGCGGCAGCCTCTGCTGGCGGTGCTCCTGCCACAAGGCGGTCGCCGCGCGGAGACGATCCGGTGAACTACGGAGGCGGCATGATCACTGGCGAGTTCTGGGAATTGCAGGACGAGGACACGCTGTGGCGGATTGACGCCGCCGCGGTGCGCCTGCTCGCTCGCGGGGGCTGCCGCATTGAGCACGAGGGGTTGCTGCGCCGGCTGCAAGGGGCGGGCTGCCGCGTGGACCTGGTCGCCCGACGCTGCTACTTTCCTGAAGACCTCCTCCGGCGGACGCTTGAGCACCTGGGCGGGCGCACCAGCCAGCGGATCGAGATACCGGGCGGCTGGTCTCCCCAGTTGCGGCTGCACCAGGGTGGCAACTACCCGCACCTGCTGGAATGGCCGAGCGGCAGGCGGCGCTTGGCGACGCCTCAGGACGTCGCCGACATGGCCAAACTCGGTCACAGTCTGGAGGAGTTCGCCACCGTCGGCAAGGTGCTGACCTGTAGCCAGATTGACCAGCGGGTGGAGCCGCTGTGGTCGGCGCTGCTGCTGGCGAGGGTCACGGACAAGCCGATCACGGGCGGCGAGATTTTCTACGCAGAGACGGTCGAGCCGCTGGTGCGCATGGGAGGGGTGCTTACCGGGCGCGCCGGCGAGACGTGCCTGGTCTCGGATTGCGACTTCTTCATCCCCCCGCTGATCCTGGACGGGAAGCAGGCGGAGTGTATGCTGGAGAAGCGCCGCTTCGGCCTGCGCAACGTGCCCGGCACCATGCCGGTCTCGGGAATCAGCGCACCGGTGACGATCGCGGGGACGGTGGCCGTGGCGGTGGCCGAACTGATGGCGGGCTGGGTGATAGGGTACGTGGTAGCACCGGAGTTGCCGGCCGCCGGCATCGTCTCCTCGGGATCGCTCGACCTGCATACTATGGCGGCGTGTTTCAACAGTCCCGAGGCCATGCTGCAGGACGTAGCCACCGTGCAGGTGTGCCGGCGGCTGTACGGAATCCCCGTGTGGGCCGCGACCGGGTATGTGGACTGTAAGCATCCCGGACTGGAGGCCGCCTTCCAGAAGATGTTTCCGCTGGTCGCTACCCCGCTATGGCCGAGTCATCACCCCGCCGGGGGCGGCTTGCTTTCGGCGGGGCTGGACTACTCCCCCGTCCAACATCTGCTCGACGCCGAGATGTCCCAGGCCGTGGACCGCTTCTGGGGCGGATTCGAGGTGAATGAGGAGACGTTGGCGCTAGACCTCATCGAAAGCGTCACGGCAGCCGGGCGCACGAACTTTCTGGACTCCGAGCACACTTTCGCGCATTTCCGCACCGAGCAGTGGTATCCGCGCTGGCTGGACCGGAGGCTGTGGCAAGGGACCGCGATAGAGGTCGAAGCCGAGCGGAAGATGCTGGAGCGCATTGACGGCTACTGCAAAGAGGCGATTGCCCGGTACGAGCCGCCAGACCGCGATCCCGCGCAGATCGCGGAACTGGAGCGCATCTTTCGGGCTTATGAGCGGCGGATTCTGGGCGCCAACATAACGCCCCTGGAGCCGTGACCCTTGCTTGTTATCACATAGACGGGAGGAGCAATATGCGGTTGCCGGCGCTGGAGATCAGCAATCCCCTGGCCCATCTCGGTGAGGAGGTGGAGTTCGAGGTAGTCACGGAGGCGGCAGATTCACTGCGGCTGGTGGTGCGGGAGAACTACCTGCAGGAGGCCTCGCCCCGGGAGAAGGAACTCGCGCTCACCTGGGAGGAGCCGGACGCCGGCGGCGTGCGCCGCGGGCGGGCATCTTACGTAGCACCCCGAACCGGGAGCTACCTGGCGGAGTTGAGAGGCGGCGCGGAGCCCCTGCCCAGCCGCTACTTCGCGGTCGCCACCCCTGGCATGGCCGTGTGCAATGCTTTCATGAACGGCGCCTTCTTTGGCGCCGCGCCCGGGGCGGTGTGGGGAGAGGACGCGGCCGGCTATTACAGCCGCCTGTACGCCGAGATTGTTCATCCCCTGCACATCCCCTTTGACTACCACGTCGGGGGGCGCTTTCGGGCGGAATCCGAGCCTCTGTTTCGGCCCTTTGCGGAGTTCGAATACCTCTATGGCGACACAATCATCCCCATGGCCACTACAGTCAACTTCGGCTACGAGGGCCGCTTCAGCTTGTGGGAACTGAGCGAGGACGAGACCGTGGCGGCCATCCAGGACCTGAAGCAACTGTGGGCGCAGTGGGGCTTCCGGCCCCTGGAGGTACTGAACATCCATTGGTGCATGGGCAACGTAACCATGCGGGCGGCGCGCAGGTGCGGGATTAGGGTGTTGGCCGGGCTGGTGCCGAACTACTATATGCGGGACGGCGAGTCCCGGGAGATCGCCACGGGCAGCCCTCTGCGACCGTACTTTATGGACCACGAGGACTTTCGCAAGGCTGGGCGGCGCACCGAGGACGCCATCTTGTGCCTTCCCTTCAGCGTGGTCATCCCCACCAATTTCCACCGAGGCAACGTAGACGCGCACTGGGCTACCGACATCCAGATGGTGTGGGACCGGAGCATCGAGAGCGGGCCGATGGCCTACCGGTCGGCCGAGGTGCTGGACATGCTGTGCGAGCAGCCGCGGGGGGAGATCCCCCTGATCTTTCCGATGGGGATGCAGAACTTCGGCCCGCCCGCGGTGTACGAGAACAACTGCAACTCTCTGCGGTATGCGATTCAGAAGGCCCGCGAGGGGAGGCTGGTCTTCGCCAACGCCCGCGCGCTGTATGACTACTACCTGCGGCACTTTGCCGAGCAGCCGGAGACCGTCTTGTACGTCCGGGATTTCATGGTGGGGTCCTGGCTGATTGACAAGCCGATCCATCACCCCGATGTGATCCAGATTGAGAACGCGCATTTGCATGCCGCTTTCAACCGCGGGGAGGCCTTGCCCGACTACCTGTACGACTACGACCGCCCCTGGGACTACCCGGACGAGATCTTCCGCGACCTGACTCGCTTCGGTCCCGAGCCGGAGAGCCTGGAAGGGGTAGAGGTGAGCCTAAGCCGGGAGGAGACGGCCGAGGGAGGGCGCGTCAGTGTCCACATCCGGTCGCCCCGCGCCTTCCGCAGGTTGCCGGTGGCAGTCTGGGACCTGCCCTATGATCTGGGCGCAAGGAAGACCGAGGTGGTCTCCGCGACCCCGGCACCCGCGGAGTCGGTCCGTTTCGTACCGGTGGCGGCGCCGCTGGAGGGAAGCCAACACGCGCTGCTGCTGGGGCCGGTGGTTGCAGGGGAAAACACCTGGGTTGTCGAGTTGCGGTGCCCCCGGCACTCATATACGCCGCATCTGCGCGATTATCACCACCTGCTTGGCCTGAAGACGATCCCCAATCCCGGCCGCATGCCGTACACCTACTTGTGGACGCAACTGCCCGGCGAGACAGTGGTGAGGCTGAGCGTTCCCCGGGATCGGGTGGTCTGGGCAGAGAAGTACGACGGCTCGCTCACCCTGGCGCAGGAGGGGCGGCTGACGGTGGCCCTGGCCTGGCCACGGCCCTGGGCGCGGGTGTGGAACGTACGCGCGGACGAAGTGGAGGGGGAGAATGGCGCGGAACTCGACCTGAAGGCCATCGCGTGCCTGGCGGAGATCCTGCACCGCTTTGCGCTGGAGCAGATTGGAGCCCTCATTGAGTTCCTGGGCGGCGCCCGGGCAGAGTTAGCCTGCGGAGACCTGCGTGTTGCCGGGGAGGAGCGTCTAGCCCGGGTGCTGCCGACCACCCGCGACTATCTCAACCGCTACATCAGTGCTCATTGGCAGAAGCTGGTGGCCCAGCGCCGGGCATGGTTTCAGCGAATGACTGCGGTGCGTGAGGTGAAGCAGGTGCTGGTCGCGGCCCATGCGTACATCAAGGGTCACCTGGGCGGGCCCTGGCGGGACAAAGCGGATCTGGCCGACGTGATCGAGACGGTGCCGGGGGTTGAGTTTTCCCTGCCCATTTATGACTACGCGATTGCCTGGGAGCCCGGGCACAGCGCCTGGCACATGGGGCGGGCCTTTACCATGCGGCTGCGCGGCCTGGCCGCGTACCAGGGGAAGCGCGTGGTGCTACACCTGCACGGGTATGACTACGACCGACTGGGCCGGGCGTATACGGTGCGCTTCGTCGCGAAAGAGATCGCGGGCGGTCGGCCGGTGGAGATGCACCGGGCCTGGCTGGTGCCGCCGGGCCCCGAGGGGCGAGATCATCCGGAGTCGCTGCTGTCCCTGGAGATTCCGGCCGAGTACCTCACGCTAGAGCAGTTCGACGTGGTCATCCTGGAGGGCTATCTGGCCCGCGCCATTGACATGCGCAAGCAGGTACCTTACAGCGTGGCCATCTCCGACGTCTGGGTCACAGAGGAGTAAGGGCCGGGCGGCAGATATGCTGCGCTATCCGCCCACGGTGAACTCCACCTGCCCGGCGGCGGGGACGGTCACCGTCTTGGCGAACGCCGGGACGCGGCTGTAGCCTGCGCCGGACTTGATGGTGGCGGCGACTTCACGGTCGGTGGGGTTCTGAGCGACCACGCGCACGCGAGTGGCTCCGTCTTACACAGGGCGTTTCTGCGCGGCGGCGGCGAGCTCCTCGGGCGTGGCGGCGCGGCTCCACCAGCGGATCCCGGCCAGGTCCCCGGTGTAAGGCCGCCCATAGAGCTTGCCGTAGGTCCCTACGCTGATCATCGCCCAATAGCCTCCGAACTGGATGCTCCCGGAGAGGGTCTTCTCGGCAACCGCCTGCCCGTTGACGTAGAGGCGCGCCAGGTTGTCCGTGCCGATGGTGGCGGCGACATGAGTCCACAGATCGGCGGTTACGACAGGCGGGGAACTGAGGGTCTCCCCCTTGCCGGCAACCACCACCCCGAGGTTCAGGACGAAGTCATTGCCCACCGGCGACAGGTAGAGCCAGGGTGAGTTGAAGTAGCCTAGGATCGCGCCTCCACCCTTGCCCGCCGCCGGGCGCACCCAGGCCTCCAGGGTCAGGCTAGCGCCAGGGTATTTGCCCTCGACCGGGCGCAGTTCGCGGGAAGGCGCAGGAACAAAGGCGCAGGCTTCGCCCTCAAAGTGGAGCACTGGGCGGTTGCCGGCGGTGGCCCACGTGACGCCGTGCAGTTTGAGCGAGTTGCCGTGCCCGCTGGCATCTAAGCAGCCGACGCCCTGCCCCTCATCGCAGGGCAAGTCGAGGAGGAAGTACGCGGAGAGTTGAGCGGGCGCGGGGCCTGCGGGTGGGCGCTTCTCGGTGACCTCTTCGTCGTCGGCCAGCGGTCGCACCGACCAGTCGTCAAGCCAGACCGTCCCCGTACCCGTGTGCTCGAGGATGAACTCGCTGGAATCGTAAGTCTGCGCGGTGATGACGGGGACCTGGGTGACGAAGGAAAACTCGGTCCAATCGTTGTCGTCGGTCAGGCCGGTGTCCAAGACGTCTTTGGGGACCTCTTCGTTCCAGGGGTATTGCAGGACGGCCACCGGCAGCGGGCCTTTCACGCCCTGGGTCTTGAGCCAGAAGGTGCACAGGTAGCGGGAGGCGTTGCCGTCTATCATGTGGTGGAACAACTGGCCGCTGACCCGGGCGGGACCGGTGAGGCGCATGGAATAATGGTCGGTCCGGCCCACCTGGCGGTCGTTGTCGTAGTCGCCGTACCACTGCCAGCCGATGTAGGGGACGCGGGTATTGAAGAGTTGGTCGAAACTGGTGCCGGCGGGTTCGCACACCGGAAAGGCAAACATGCTGGGCACCAGCAGGAAGCCGGCCCGCTTGCCGGGCGGGCTCGGGCTGATCGTTCTGTGGAGCGAGCACAGAGCGGCGGAAAAGCCGCTCCGTCTCTTCCGGCGTCCACCCGGCCATGGTGCAGCGGATGGTGAACTTCTCGCCAGGCTGGAAGGTGCGCTGCTTATCCCACCCCCAGTAGACGTACTGGTGCCAGTCGTAGCCCCAGTGGCACACTCCCAGGTGCGAGCGCTCGTTCGGGGTCAGATGCTCCCAGACGGGACAGACGGCCCGGTCGGGGTAGAGCACCCAGTAACTCTCGCCGGGGTCGGTGTACCAGCCGTTCTGGCCGTCGAGGTTGAGCGACTGAGAGATGGGGTGGCGGTAGACCGCGCCGTTTGGGCCGTTGAAGAGCCCCCACTCATGGCCGGCGGGCAGCCAGCGGTACTGGTTGCTGCGCCCCGGCTCCTTGTTGTTGTAGGTCAGAGGGTCGCAGAACTCCAGGAAGGGCATCTTGGCTTCTTTGAGCCAAGTGATCTCGGCCGTCATCTCGTGGCGGTAAGTGCCGCGCAGGGAGTCGTAGGTGAGGGTGTTGCTGTTAGCGACTGCGCAGGTGCCGCCGGGCTGAGCGGTGGCGAACTGGGCCACCAGGCGGTCGGTATTCTCGCCGCTGGTCTTGATGTCGTCCACCGTGCCGACGAGGGCGCAGCCGGCGTTCTCCGGGTAATCGGGGCGCACTCCCACCCAGCAGAAGTATAGGGGGCGCTAGCCGGGGCGCAGTTTCACAAAGTTGTAGTAGAGCATGCCTGCGGTGTAGCCGGGCGGCTCCGTGCGCCCCTTCCCCCAGAGAACGATGGGCTCGTCGCTGTCGAAGACCCAGCGCAAGCCCCGCCAGCGCCGGGTAGCGAACTTGGCCCGGTGCGGCGGGACAGGACTCGCCGCGGGCAAGGCTGTAACCTGCACGTTCTGGCAAGCAACGGTGGCCCGGTAGGTCCCCAGGCCAATGCCACCGCTGAGGGTGGGCAGACACTCGTGCCGTCCTCGCGGGCAGAGTACGTTCAGGAACGGCGGCCAGTTCGCAATCTGGTTACGCTCCCGCGGCCCTCCGCTCCCGGTAGAACTGACTCACCGTCAAGAAGCGAAACCCTAGTTCTTGGCAGTAGCGCAGAATGTCGCGCCACCAGCCTTTGCGCGCTTCGCAAGAAGCGGGTGTGGCGCAGCCGTGGTCGTGGGAGGCCATGCTCCATACAAGGTTTTCCCGGGCGACCTGGTCTGCCACCGTCTCTAAGTGGTCTAGGTATGTCTCGCCGGGGCCTGGGGAAGTGAAGGCCTCCCAGTAGAAATCGTCCTGGTAGTCATGACACATAATTTCGAGGATATGGGGGAAGCCTTGTACTCGATAGAAGAAAGGTTGCCAGGCCAGCGGCACCGGCTGCCCGTCCCATTCATCACGTCCGAAGGTGCGCAGGGCTCGAAAGCCCAGCCGGTCCACGATTTCCAGGAGGTCGGGACGGTCTCCCAGGCCACGATAGTAGTTCCAAGGGCCCGTCAGCGCGGTGGCCGGCGACCCCAGCACATCGCGGAAGATCTGCTGACACTTGGCCAGGTCCTCCTCGATCTCCTCGAGAGAGCCGCCGCGCCGCAGATACCAGTCTGTCGCCCCGTGAATCTCCCGGCCCGGTGGGACCTTCAGCAGCACGGTCTTGAGCAGGAGGTGGCTGTAGGTGTGCGACTGAAGGTCCACTTGCGGGCATTGTCCGGCTTCCTGGAAGGCC
>CALFVE010000396.1 GCA_937928475.1 uncultured bacterium
CGGATGTCGAAGGGGAGTTTCTCGCCCTTCTGGAGGAGAATAATAGTCGGCCGGGCCGCACACTGGGCCACCGCCAGCTCGTAGAAGACGTTAGGATTGTGCCCGGTGAGCACGGCTACGCATAGATCGTCGGTGAGAATCTCCGCGAACATCTGTTCGCTGATCTTGCCGGGCTGCTGGAGGTGGTCAGCCCGCACCGCCTCGACGCCGCACTCGTCCATCGCCGGTTTGATGATGTAGTCGAAGATGTCGTCGGCGTGCTCCCGTTCCGGCGAACCTTCCTCACCGATAGGACTGATGACGAAGCTGCGCGGCATGTGCATTCTCTTCCCAGGGCGTGAGGCTCCCGGCTAAAGTAGTTCCAGAAGCAGCGGCTCCCGAGTATGAACAAACCTGAGTACGTGGCCGGCGGCGGCCGGCTGGCTGGCGGCGTGCCTTCTTCCGAGCCAGCCCTGCGCCGGCTCGGCGAACACCAGTTCCCCCACCGTTCCGGCTTTGCCGTGTAGTTGCAGCCGCCGCCGCTCCCGGTCGAGCGGCACGACCTCGCTAGTGGTATGGAGCAAGCGGTGACCTCCCAGGTCCGCGCTCAGCACCAGACAGCGCGCCTCGTGGGCCTCCAGGTCAACCTCAACGCTCCGCAGTTGCTCGGGAAGCCCCTCCGCACGCACCTGGAAGCGGTAGGTCGCGGGCAAGCCGGTTAGGTTAAGGACCGTCAAGAAGTGCGTCCGGGGTCCCCGCAGCAGCAGGCCATGGCAGTATGCGCCCTCGCAGACTACCACCGGCTGTACCCGCAGCACCTCGGTCAAGATCCGCCGCCACATTTCCAGCAAGTTGAGATTGGTGAAGGCTGGATCGACTCCCGCGACCAGCACTCGCCCGTTGCCGAGGGGCAGGTCAAACACGACGGGCTTTCCCCCAAACCGCGCCCAGGGGCGAGCATCGTCGGGTACGCGGTAGCAGTAGATCCAGCCGTTGACGGCCACTTCCTCGCGGTCTTCCCAAGACAAGACCCGTGCCCCGTAGTCGAGAATGCGGCCCCCGGCAGGTCGGACTTGCTCCACCAGGCGCGCACCTAGTCGCTCGGCCAGGCGCAGGTCGGGCTCCCCGTACTCGTTTAGCATAGGAAAGCACGGCGCGAAGAGGAGGCTTCCGCCCTCCTCCAGATGCTCAAGGCAGTACCCGATCGCCGCTGCCTCTAAAGTCCCCGTACAGGGAACAAGCAAACAACCCTGGCCAGGGGCGCGGTTGGGGTTAGTCAGGTCTATCATGTCGAAACCCAGGTTGAGGCGGGTGCAGAGCAGGGCTGCTTCCTTGGACTTGCGCCAGACGCCGGCCTCGGCGGGGACAGTCTGGAGCGTTACCGCTTCCATCCCACCCAGCCAGCCTTCCCCACCGCCCACGAGGCCAGCGGCCAGGGTGGGTTCCGCGTCAAAGTGCTCCCCGCCTGGCCCTCCGGTAACGGCGGTCCCTGCGGGGTGCAGCGCCGGCCAGCCCAGGAAGTCAAGCAGGCGCTGCGCGGGGCTGTAGCCGATGGTCACATCGGCAACCGGACGCGAAGCGGTCAGTTCCGGCTCCCAGGCCTCCAGAAAGCGGTAGAAGCGCGACAGTTCGTCATACCCGGGTCCCTGCTGGCCCTCGAAATCTACGCAGGTGCTGGGCCAGTAGTCAGGCCCTTCGATGACATCCGCCAGCGAGACCTTGCCGGCCGCGAAGGGATAGACCGTCCAGCCGCGCAAGCCCCGACCTAATCCCAGACGGAGCAGCGGCGACCAGTTGATCTGAGAGCGGTCGAGGCGGGGGATAAACCAGTTGGTGTTGATCTCTACCGCCATTGCTGGCCCGCCCCAGGGGCTCGACCTCGTGATCTCGATGCCCTGCGCCACGCTCACTGTACCCTCCAGATCCAAAATCGGCGGGGAGTAGGTGTGCAGCGCGGTGAATCCCTCGATACCCCGTTCCTTGAGCACGCGGCCAAAGCCGGCATGGTCGCCGTGCCCGTAGAAGCCGGCCACTGGTTCATTGAATACCATCGGCACCTCGATGCCATCTTCTCGCGCCCATTGAGCCAGGGTCGCGCCCCAGTCGGCAAAAAACCAGCGCTTGAAGTTCATCCAATCGAGACAGAGAGCCTTCTCGCCCGGCGAGGAGGGAAACTCCCGCGGGACTCCGATTTCCTCCCAGGAGGCATACTGCCGTCCGTGCCGGGCGGCCGCCCTGGCCAGATCTCCGCCGTAGTGCTCGCGCAGCCAGCGGGGCCAGGTCTCCGCTAAGATCGTGGGATCGTAGAGGGAGTTCGTCAGGCCGTAAGTCCAGGCAGCGGAGAGTTCATTGTCGGGCTGATAGAGGATGATAGGGCCGCCCCGGTTCACATCATACTCGCAGAGCAAGGCGTTGATGGCGCGGTACCAGCGGCGCACGTACTGGCGATAGACAGGCTCGCCCTCAGCCGGCGCTGTGCGGCCGGTTACGTGCTGGCCGTCGGCACGCCGGCTCATGGTTTCCGGGTGATTGCGAAAGAGCCATTCCGGGATGCCACCGCAGCGGAGTTCGCTGTTCACAAACGGCCCCGGGCGGGCTATCACCCATAGACCAGCCTCCGCCGCCAGGTCCAGAAAACGCCGCAGGTTGCGCTCCGCCAGAGTTGTACCTTCCAGGTCCACCTGTCCCTCTACCGGTTCGTGGTGGTACCAGGGCATGTAAGAGGAGACCGTGTTCAGCCCACAGTCTGCGGCCTGGCGTAGACGCGCCTGCCAGCGGTCGGCAGGCAGCCGGAAGTAGTGAATCTCCCCGGCGCGGACATAGCGCGGGATACCGTCAATAACCAGTTCGCTTCCGATCACGGCGGACCGCTTCATCTTAAGACCTCCGGGCAATACTCAGTCTTGGGGCCCCGCACTCTTGACTTGCGGTTTTCGACCTCGGGCTCCCGGCTTGTTGCTCACGACTCACATGTCCACATACTTCCTGGGCGGACCCTCACGCCAGACCTCGTTGGTGGCGCCCCAGGCTGTCCATTTCTCCAGGAGATCAATGCGCCGGACCGCTTCCGCACTAGCCGCCCGTTCCCGGGCCCGAGCTAGGCGCTCCTGGGCCTGGCGCAGCACCTCCACGCTCACCCACTGGTAACTCGAAGATAGCCCCTGGCGTCTCTCCTGCAAGAAGGCCCGCTTCAGCAGGTCGTAGAAGTCGAGCACAGCCTCCGCAGCCGGGCCGTAGATCTGCCGGGCCCAGGTCTGCTCGGCGGCGGTGACGTCGGCGGCGGGATTCCATAGTAATTCGCTGAGCACATACAGGTCAATCGCCCAGCGGTACTCCTGGCCCAAAATATTGTGCGTGAAGCCGGCCCAGGCATACATTCCGCCGGAGCCCATGTCCCGGTATACGGGCAGGTCCCGACGCATGTTCTCCCGGTGCGGTATCATCGGCATGCACCAGCCGTAGTACTCGAAGTTCGCGACGCGCCCTGGCGGCATCTTCTCGATCCAGGCCCGCAGATGCGCACGGAACTCACGATTGCGGCGGTCGCTTAGTGAATGCATATAATTGCGTGAGATGGGACAGAACCACAGGTGCTGGTTCGGGGCCGGCACGACCTTCTCGGGGGGAGCGATCAACTCGAAATAGGCGATGGTCGCCAGCAGCCGGTCGGGGAACTCTTTGGCCAGCCAGCGGCTGAGTTTATTCCAGAACTTGAGGTAGCCATCCGTGTGGCTCAGGCCCTTATAGGGCTTGTTCATGGGCACGTCGTCGGGCCAGAGACCGACAATCTTCAGTTCAGGATTGCGTCGCAAGTAATCCAGGTAGCGCGAGAATACCACCCGCTGCACCTCAGGCAACTCCACGCGGGTTTGCCACCGGCCGCGGGCGCCGCATTCGTAGGCCGGCAGATACCAGTCGGGATGGTTGCGCAGATAAGTCTCGGGCCCGTACTCGCCCCAGTCGTGATTCTCGTCCGGCGGGCAGAAGTAGTGGAGAGAGTGGTGCGTGACCTCCAGGTCGAACCCCCGGTCGAGCAGGGCATCGAGAATGCCCGCCTTGTGTTTCTCCCACAGATCGTAGCGGTAGAAGTCCACGTAGAACTCATAGTGATTGAGCCGTCGCTTGGCCATCCAGTCAATCTGGGGCAAATGCAAGTCAGGATTGAGGAAGGTGAACGGCGCACTACGCTGGACATGCACGATGTTGCGGAAGATGTTGCGAAGAGCGAAGCGAGCAGTTTCCCTCCGCTGGAGGGGAGGCGCCGAAAGCGTCTCGCAGGGTGGCACCTCCTCGTATCCCGGTTCTACGAACCGACAGCCCAGGGTCTCAAGGAAGGCATATACTGCGTAGAGCGTGCTCCGGGGCCGGTTGCCGCGAAGATGGACATGCTCGCCTGCGGTGACCAGCGCAAAGGAATCGAAGGGACCTTGCTCCGGCCTAGCCGTGCCCGGCGCGTGAGCGGTCCAGGGCCCCCTCTCCCACCAGAAGCGCCGGCGAGGGCAGGCGGGCCGGGCCCGAGGAGGGGACCTTCTTGAGGCGAAAGGAAGCGCCGGTCATGCGCTTGAGATACCGCGCGAGTTCGCTCGCCGCAAACCGGGTCACCCGGTCCGCCGCCGCTGAAACGCAGATTGGCGCTTTGGCCTCCCCCGCAGTGGCCAGGAGTATCGTTTTGCCCATGTCGGTTCCTCCCTGCGGGCCGACTTCTGGTCAGTGCCAGGGGTCCTCACCGAGATAGAAGACGCGGGTGCCAGGCTCAGGGAACTCGGCCGTGAATTCCGTTGCCTGTTCCGCCACGACTTGTCCGGAATACAGGTCCCAAACCCGCTTGGGGCAGGGCAGGCGCAGGCGGCGCGGGCCGGGCTTGGCCGCATGAACCGCCAGGATGCTCCGCCCGGCGTAGAGCACATCGTTCTCTTCGCTGTACACGTGGCAGCCCGCGTAACGTGCGATCTCCCGCACCAGCCCGGCGGGCATCTGCGGCGCCTCGCTGAACACTGAGACGAAGTCGCCCAGGCCACGCTCCTCTCCCCCCTTCCCTCGCGCACCGCGTCCGATTTCCTTGACTACCAGCCCGTGCTCATGCCGGCCCTGAGCAAGCATGAGCCAGCCAAGGCTAGTCGCTTCCGGATCTTCCGCCGTAAAGCACGGGCCGTAGCGCCGTGGCGTGCCGTACCAGCAATCAGCCGGCAAGCCGCGAGTGAGCGGATGTTGCCAATTGTGAATCACTATCAGATGCTCCCAGCGCAGAGCATTGGCCCGCAGCGCGATGCCGGTCAGTTCGCGCATAGAGTCCTCGCTGAGCCCCCGATCGGTGACGTAGCCGGGCGCGTATTGCCAGGCCACCACATTGCCGTCGCGCAGTACCTTCTCGCGCAGCAAGACGAGGCGCTCGTCGTTGAGATACCACAGGTTCAGGAAGATGTAAGCCTTGTAGGCTGGGAAATTGTCCTTCGCCAGGTCGCTGAAGGCGTGGATCTTGAGCGGTACCCCACAGTGCGAGAGGCCGTAGACGCGCGGCCTGTAAATGTGCTCGAAGTCCAGATCTGTGAAAGGCGCCTGGTACTTGAGCGATTCTTCGTCAATCACCACGCAGAGCGCCTCGGTAGGTGGCGGCTCATCGGCCCAGAAGATGCCACGCTGGAGATGGCGATTGAAGGCCTCCAGTTCTTCGAGCACCTCCTCGTCAATCAGCCAGGGCGTGGCCTGCTCCATCCAGTTGCAGCCATTGCAGGTAGTATGAATCGCCGCGAAGTTGCGCCGGTACAGGGCTCGGGTTTCCGCCACCGTATCGGCCCCGCTGTAGTGGGTGCTGCCGTGCAGGTGGGTGCGGGTATCCTCGTTGATGAAGGCCAGTTTGCCTCGGAGTTGTGCGCTTTCCCCCAGCGACTGGTTGAGGAGCGGCGCACCCCACTTGCGATAGTAGTAGTCATAGGGCGAGGCGATAAAGTCTAGGCACGGGTGGTCGAGGATACGGGTCCAGGTGAACTGCCCCGCGGAGCGGTGGGTATCAATCTCCTCGTCGGGCATTCCCTGGAACTTGCCGCGCCGCGCATAGGCGCCCGCCGGGCCGTCCGCACCCCAGTAGTTGGGACTCCAACCCGCCACCTGGACGTAGGCTCCATAGGTTCCCACCAGCGCCCGACCATGGCAGGCACGCTTAGCCGCGGTGAGCAAGGCATCCCAGGA
>CALFVE010000397.1 GCA_937928475.1 uncultured bacterium
TCCCGAAGTCTCCGCCAGCGGCCTGCTATCCCGGATCAGGTATTTTCGGTACCGATACTTGTTGCGCGTACTCCATCACCCCGTTTTCTGGTGGTGCCTGCTTCGCGCCCTCGTCGGACGCGAACGGCGATTTCTTCCCACTTGGAGAGACAAGTGCGAGGCCGCCTATTTTGCCACGTTGCTGAAAGCACGCAGCCATAGGCATGCTCACATCCATTTCGTGATCCAGGGAAAGGCAGCAGCCCGCCTTGCAGGCATCCCCTACAGTTTCACCGAGCATACCTTCGACGAATATGCTATGGATGAGGTAGAGCGAGCAAGCTACGCCGCCGAGCTTGTCCGAGTGCCGCTGGCAATAGCGGTCTCCGAGTACGCCCAGAGGCACATGCAGAGCCTCGTTCCCGCTGAGCAGCGGGACAAGATACGTCTAGTCCGGTGCGGGGTTGACCTCAACAAGTTTACGCCGAACCCGGCTGCTGAGGCTCTCTACGACGTCATCTGTGTCGCAGGATTCAGCCCATGCAAAGGAATTGAATACCTTATTCAGGCCGCTGCCATGATCCGGCAGCGCATTCCGGGATTTCGCGTGGTGGTAGTTGGAGATGCGCCGGCGTCTCGACAGTATTACAAAGACTATCTTCTCACGGAAAGGCTGAGATGTGGCGTAGAAGATGTGGTCGAGTTCGCAGGAGCGCGCGACAGCGATACGGTCCTCTACCTTCTCCAGCGGTCTAAGGTCTTCGTTCTGCCTTCTATAGTCACCGCAGAGGGCACCACAGACGGACTGCCAGTGGCACTAATGGAGGCGGCTGCCACAGGGCTGCCGCTGGTCTCAACTGGCGTCGCGGGCATACCCGAGTTAGTCATTGACGGCGTCACGGGGCTCGTAGTACCTCAGCGGGATGGTTCCGCGCTGGCTGAAGCCGTGACTTTTCTGCTCACTAATGAGGTTGTTAGATCCAGACTGGGGACGGCAGCGCGGCAGCGGGTCGAGCAGGAGTTCGGTCGTGAGCTCAACGAAGAAAGGCTCTTCCGAGCGCTGTACCCGTTCATTTCAGGTGGTCGCTGCTGAGGCCAGTTCCGTCCGCACGGGCAGGGCGTCGGTTGGTGAATTGGTGGCAAACCATACCGGGTCTATGAAGACTGCCATGCTTCTCCATCCCAGCATCCCTCTCGACCTCCGTGTCTGCGGGGGGCTGGAGCGGACGGCGCTGGAGGAACTGGCGCGGCTCAATCAGCGGGGACACCCCACCCGGCTCTACGCGGCCTCGGTGCGCGGCAGTCATGAGCAGGTGGCAGCGCTGCGGGATACCAACTGGCGGAGCCGGATCGGGCAGTGGCCGTATTACTTGCGCTTCCTGCGAGCAGCCAGGGGGAGCGACATCCTGCACGGGCACTACACGCCGGCGCTGGCCACGCTTTGTCCGCAGAGATCCCTGATCCACTTGCAAGGGCTGGCGGTGGCGGAGATCCCCTTGTATCGCTATCTGCACCGGCGGGCGGACCGGGCCCATTTTGCTTGCTGCGCGCGGCACATTGCCGACAAACTAGCCAATCGCTATCCGCGGCTCCCCGATTCGCACATACATGTTCTTTACAACGCGGCGGATGTCAACCTATTCCGGCCTGCGCCCGACCGGCTCAGCGATGGCTTGGTGCACCTGGACTATCATAGCCTTTGGGAGGAGCCCAAGGGGATTTTCGATTTGCTCCAGGCGGTGGAACTGCTGGAGAGCAAGCGCCAGGACTTCCGGCTGCATCTGGTGGGGTCGGCACTGTTCGAGGGCGCCGGGCCGCAGCAGGAGGCTGACCAGCGTCGGGTAGAGGAGTGGGCAGCGAAGTTGCAGACGGTCGAGATCGTGGGACCGCTAACGCACCCCCAGTTGGCCGAGCACCTGCGCAGAATGGATATCGGCGTCTTCCCCTCCAACCACGAGGAGCCCTTCGGGAATGCGGCCGTGGAAATCATGGCCTCGGGGCTGCCGGTGGTAGCCTTCGATATCGGCGGGCCGCGCGAGATAGTTGTTGAGGGCCAGACCGGCTTCTTGGTGGAGAACAAGAACGTGCCCAAACTGGCCCAGGCCCTGGAGAGGCTGATTGAGAACCCGCAGTTGCGCTGGGAGATGGGGCAAAAGGCCCGCAAGCGGGTCGAGCAGCACTTCACCTGGGACCGGCATGTGGACAAGTTGCTGGAGATCTATGAGCAGATGGTGCGGGAGAACAGACGACATGGGAGACGATGAAGGTGCAAACCGCCCGCCGGATGGAACGCGGGGCGACGGTGCCGATTGGAGGCTTCAAGGTGTGGGGGCCTGGAATCGGCCTTGCCCTGCTTTTCGTCTGCGCTGCATGGGTCTGCAAAGGCGATATACTTTATCGCTGGGACGAGATTGGCTTCGTCAAGGGGGTAGAAGGACTAGAGAGCAAAGGAGTACCTCGGTACTGGGCCGGCAACGGCATTGGTGAAGGGTGGGCCCTGTGGCACCCTCCCTTCTACTTGACCTTGCTGTGGCTCTGGGCGCGGGCGTTCGGAGGCAGTGAGATGGCGCTCCGGTCGCTAGGGATATTGCTGACTGCGGGAGCCGTCGTGCTTGTGTACCTGGTCGCGTCCGTTGTCGGTGGGCGCAAGGCCGGCGTTTGGGCTGGCGTTTTTCTGATTGCGTCGCCGCTGGCTGTGCAGTCCGCGCTGCTGATTGACTTCCCTGCAATTGTCATGTTTCTCTTGGCGTTGTTCATGTGGCTCGTGATTCGGACCGCGGGCTTGCTCCAGCCGATGCAAATGGCATCAATGACTCTTCTAGTCGCTGTTCTGTGCTGGGCGAATCTTGGTCCCTTCCTCCCTTTAGCCCTGGCCTTCTTCCTGTGGCGTTGGTGGCGCACTGGACTGGTAGCCGCTCTCTGGCAGACCACAGTGGTCTTTGGGGGAGGGGCGTTGCTCTTCGCGGTCACCTGGCGTGCTGTGAGCGCGGTATGGGGACTGCCCTTTGCAGTTCCCTTCGGGCACGGGCTCCGCGCTGGCATGGCTACTGCGGACTCCCCAGGGTACTGGCTCATGATTATGCAACGGGTATTGGGGTTTTGTAATCCGTTTGTCATCTTGCTAGCCGCTGTCGGCTTGCTTCGGCTGAACAGGGATGGGGCACGGTCGGTCGTCTTCCCCGGCCTGCTGGCTGCAGTCCTAGCCGTGACCTACTCCATAGGGGCGCACGCCGCTTACGGATTCCCAAAGTACTACGCTCAGATGCTGCCGGCTCTATGTGTGCTGTGCGGCGTGGCCATGAGAGGATTTGAGTGGAGAGGCTGGGCATGGCTAGCGGTGGCCGGGGTCCTACTGGCCGCAGCGTACCTCACAGTGGCCGTGGGCGACCCTATCTTGCGTCTCGGGGAAGGGGTGTGGTGGTTGCCGTCCTGGTGGCCGTTGCAGTCCACCACGGCGGTCGCCGCAGTCCTGGCGATCTGCCTCCTCGGAGTAGTGGTCGTCAGGGCCGCGCTGCGCCTACCCGCGAACTGGCATCGGCTGGGGCAAACGGCGCTATTATGTTCCGCACTTGCCTATGCGCTAGGTACCTACGCGGCGCAGAGCCGCGCCGACTACTCCACCCGATACAACTACGGTGAGAGGGGCATGGGGAGCGCGATCAACTTCCTGCGCACGCGTCTGGCGCCTGGACAGGCAGTGATCTGCCAGGAAGACATTGCATACTACGTCGGCAACCGCAATTTCTGGCCGCCGGTAGACTACAACCGGGCTCTCGACCCACGCAGTCCGGGCTCGGTAGCGAGACTGATTGAGGGCGAGGGCATTGTAGGTGTCGTCTTTGGGCGGGCCGCGCGCCGCTCGGCGCTGGCCGACCTCTCGCTGCTCAGGGATTGGGAGCACGCGCAGTTTGAGGAATACCACGTCTTGCTGAAGCCGAGTTTGAAGAGGTAATGCGCAACGTCCTTTGCGGAATATGGGCTTGGGCGCGAGCAAGGCCGATCTGGCCCGTGATGGTGCTAGCTCTGGGACTAAGGCTGTACGGCATCAACTGGGACCAGGGCTACCGCCTGCACGTGGACGAGTTCAACGTGACCCGATGGACGATGCTCATGATTGACAAGGCACGTTTCGAGCACACGCTAGATGTGGGCATCAGTTGCTATGGAGCTTTGCCATTCTACATTCGCGCCATCCTCTACGCGCCGCTGATGGTGGCCAACCATGCCCTGGGTGGACCGCTCGAGTACGGCGTGATCTGCACCTACGTGGGCAGATTCGTGTCCGCTGCCGCTGACGTAGCGATTGTCTATCTGGTGTACCTGATTGCGCTCGAGCTTTGGGGGCTACGTGCGGCGCTGCTGGCCGCCGGGCTATGTGGAACCACCGCGCTTGCGGTGCGGGAAAGTCATTTCGGCACGGTTGACACGCAGGCCAGTCTACTCATGTGGATGAGCCTAGCATGGTGGATCGGCTATCTCGAGAAGCGGCCCCTCAAAGCCATAGTGGGGTTTGGGGTCCTGCTGGGCCTTTCCATTTCGGTGAAGATGTCCACAGCAGCTCTTGCAGCCGCTCCGGTATTCATCCTGGTCTGGTTGGCTTGGCACAGATCACTGCGCCCAAAAGGACTTACAGGTCTAGCGTGCCTGACCGTAGGGATACCGACCGTTGTTTTTCTGCTGCTGAACCCATATGCCTGGCTCCATGGCTGCTCATACTGGGCAGTTCATGGCCCAGGCTCCTTGACCTGGAACCTCCAAGCCGCCTCTGGTGGCAGGCCTCTCCCATGGTTCCTCGTGCAGTTCGCGGGGGTAAGCCGGACTTACCCGCTGCTGCACGTACTGCCCTTCGCAATGGGCCCGGTGTACCTAGCAGGTTGCCTGGCATCACTGCCGTTCGCCTTCTGGGCTTGGGGGAGAAGCCCGGAGGTCAAACACAAGGGTCTGGCGGTGGCTGGGGCAATACTGCTGCTCTCTGCTTGTTGGCCGCGCCTATACATGACGCGCTACTTCCTCCCGCTGATGCCTTTTGCGGCGCTGGTCACGGCCTGGTCGCTGGACCGCCTACTGGGCATCACCAAGAGGAATTGGCGGCTCCTCCCGGTGGGCGCGGTCCTAGCGGGGACTGCCGGTTGGTGCCTATCATTATCTGTCAGTCTATCGGGAGCTTGATCCCAGGATTGCCCTTGCGCAGTTTGTCACTGCCACAAGCGCACCCGGGTCTCGGACATGGGGCGACACCGACGAACTCAACCTCGAACGGGCCTTTCGTGGCGGCCTGCATACGCCAGCATTCTCCCCGGACGTCCGGCAGTTGGGCGAGATCGTCGCAAGCAAGGATCTTGACGACGCACCCGACTACCTGGTACTGACTGACTTTTCCCTTGTGCGGGCACGGCGCGACCCGGTCCGATACGAAGGCGTCATTGAGGCCTATCGCAGGCTCTTTTCTGGCCAGACATCATACCGACTGGCTGCCACGTTCGATCGTGACACCGCCGTCTATCCGTCGGATTGGGTCTACGCACGGGCTGAACCCACGTTTTACTTGTTCGACCACCCACGGCTGTACCTATTCGCCAGGCAAAGTGGTGCGTCGAACCATAACTGAGCAGCATTCTGGAGCCGCGCCGTCGCTGAGCGTCGTGGTGCCCACTCACAATCGACTCGCGATCCTGCGGGAGACGGTGGCGCGAGTGCTGGCTTGCCAGGTGCCTGGCGAGCAGCGGGAGGTCATTGTTGTCAATGATCATTCGACCGACGGGACCGGGGAGTGGCTCCGGGCGGTTGCTGAGCGGGAGCCGGGCCTGCAGGTCGTGAACCCCGAGGGGCGCGGGCGGGCGCAAGCGAGGAATGCCGGGCTGGCGGCGGCGCGAGGGGAACTGGTCATCTTCCTCGACGACGACATGTGGGTGGGGCCGGAGTTCTTGGAGGCGCACTGGGCAGCGTACCTAGAGACCAGGCCCGAGCCGGTCGTGTGCGTGGGCAAGATGCGGCCTTATCCAGGGAATGAGCCTACGCTCGCCAACCTGGCCTATGACCGGCGGCTGGCGCACATTGACGAGTGCATGGCCCAGTTCGGCGACGACCTGCCCTGTCGGTATCTATGCACGGGGAACGTGTCAATGCCGCGGCGGCTGTTTGAGGGGGGCCTCGTTTTCAACGAGGGCTTTGCGGGATACAGTTTTGAGGACACCGAACTGGGTTATCGCCTGGCGAGGCAGGGGGTGCGGTTCCGGTATCTGCCGGAGGCCTCCGCCGAGCACCGCACGGACACCAGCGTCGAGGCGCTCCTGAGCAAGCAGGCGGAGGCCGGCCGGTCGGCGGTACGCTTCTTGCAGGCGCACCCGGAGGCCGCCGAGCACCTGGAAACGCCCTACGAGGTTCCCGGGGTGGTAAGCACGCGCCGGCGCGACAGCATGGTGAAGCGGCTCGTGAAAGCCTTGTACTTCTCGCGACCAGCAGGGATGATACTGGAGACACTGCTGAAAGCGAGCGCGGCGCTGGGCATCAGGGGGAGCGCTTTGCGGCTGCTGTACTGGGCGGGATATGCCCGGTACGGCCGGGCCTACCGGCGAGAGGCGCGGGCAGCAGCGAGGTTGGCGGCGAGTTCGGCGGAGCCCGCACGCACCAAGGCGGTGAGGCATGGCTAGGTCCGCGCCCCCGGCGCACACCGGGAGTGCCTCGAGTGGGAATAAGAGGCTTCCCCCGCCCGGTCGGAGCCTGCGGCTCGCAAGCTGGCTGCTCCAACTGTGGAACCGGCGGAGGCGGCGACGGCGCGGGAGCAGCGCCAGGCAGCGGGTTCTCTTGGTGCGGCGGGGCTATGTGGGCGATATCATCCAGACGACGGCTTTTCTGAGCGACCTGCGGGCCGCCTTCCCGGAAGCGAAGATTGCGTACATGACCGGCGCTGCCGGTGCCGAGGTGCTCCAGGGCAATCCGTGCGTGGATGAGGTCACCCCCTACCTGGACAAACCGCGTTTGAG
>CALFVE010000398.1 GCA_937928475.1 uncultured bacterium
CGCAGCGAGGGCAAGGCCACCCCGCTATATGGGGCCAACGAACTGGATAAGTTCTTCCCCGGCGACTGGCAATGCCTGGCTGGTTCGATGCAAGAGGGGTTTTTCGTCAACGCCCGGGGCGGGCCCTCGCTCGGCGCCAATGCCGGCGCGCAGTACAAACTCTCCCGTTATGTCCCCGACGGCGCGGGCGGCTATCGGATGAAATGGCGGGTGGGCCGGGCTATGTTCGCCCACGCCAATCTGATGGAGCCGGGCGACATCGGCGGCAGCATCTTCATCAGCGGACCCACCAACGGGCTCTTCGGCGTGCAGGATTCCCTCATGGGCGGATACCACGTTTATACTACTGAGGGCCTGTGGGTCGATACTTTGTTCGTAGACACCAACCGCTATCCCGACAAGGGCGGGGTCTACCGGCTCAGCGGCGAAAACTTCGGCGGGCACCACTTCCTCAACCGGCAAAACGGCAAGGTCTATGTGGCCATGTGCGCCAACGCGCCGGCCACCCTCTTTGAGGTAGAAGGCTGGACGGCTGCTGAGAACCCCACCCGCCCGCTCCCGCTGGAGACTCCGGTCGTGTCGCTCCCCCCCGAGGCCATTGCCCTACCGAGTGAGCAAGCGGCGAGCCTGCGCGGGATCACTACGCCACGCACGGCGGTCTTTGCGCGCGCGGGCGGCGGCGGGCCGGCCCTGGATGGCTCGCTGGCCGGTTGGGAGCAGGCCCAGCCGATTACCTTCCAGTCCGATCCGCAGCAGCAAGTGCAGGTATGGCCGCTGTACGACGCCGACCATCTCTATCTGCGGTTCCATCTGCGCCTGCGGCGGCCGGCGAGCCCAGTCGCCGCCGGCGACGTGCTAGCCGCCTTTACGCACAACCACGCGGCGGACACGGTCAGTTTCTATCTGCAAGGAGACCCCGCTGCCCAGGGCACGGCGGCAGACGGGCGCCCTGGCGACGTGAGAATCGTCTTCTGCCTGGTTCAGGAGGGCGAGGCGCGGCGGCCAGTGGCGGTCGGGATGTATCCGAAGTGGTACGGGCCCGGGTCAGCCACCCCCCTGGCCTACACCTCGGCGGTGAGCACGATTCGCTTCGAGCACGTGGGCGTGTTGGAGGCGGTGAAGACGGGCTATGCCACTAACCCCGACGGGTCGGGCCTGATCCTGGCGGCGGCGATTCCGCGGGAGGTCCTTCCACTCCTGCCCGCTCTGGGATCGGAGTTCAAGACGCGCGTGAACTTCGAGGCTACCTTGGGGGGACGGAACAAGTTCTGGTGGGCGAACAGCGACGGCTCCGCCAGCCGCGAGACCTACGATGTCCCCTCGGAGGCGCGGCTCTATCCCGGCTCCTGGGCGACCGCAGAGTTCAGGTGAGGCCGAGGTGCCTCGCCTGTATCCACCCGCCTGGTTGCCAGCCTAGCGACTCGGCTACAGACCCGGAAGCGATCCTGGCGCTCATTTCTCCTTGAGTGCCAGGACCCAGCGAACCAGCTCCCTGCGAGCCTCGTCGAGATCCGCCTTCGCCACGTCCAGGCCGCGCAGCCAGCGCCGCGCCTCGGCTATCGCCTCCTTGCCCGGGGCCGGCTCCGCGATGGCTTTCTCCAAAGTCGTAACATAGCGGACATCGTCTACCCCTTCCCGAAAACCCTCCCACTGAATCGTTCCTACCACCCCGTTCAGCGTGGGATAGGCGAACACGTGATCGCGGCAACTGCGGTCGTCAAAATCATTCCAGATGTGGTGGAAGCCGTGCTGGTAAGCATAGTCCATCGCTCCGTCAAATCCCGCGCGCCACAGGACAAGTCCAAAGTTGCGCCTGTAAATCATCGGGTTTTCCACGCCCACCTGGGGATTACCGTAGCAGAAAGCCAAAGAACCCACGGAATGCCACTTCTTCGCCTCTTCAGGATCAGGCGGCCCAGCCAGCACCGCGCAATTGAGCAGAGCCCCCATCGCCTCAAAGGTGCCCTTGTAGCACGCGACAAAGGTCTTCCCGCCTGCCTCCTGTATCGCTTTCCAGGCCGGTTTCTGGGAAACCAGCCTCTCGCCGGTAGCCTCATCCAGTCCGTAGAAATAGACCTGGTCGTATCCCCACGGGCGCAGAAAGTCCAACCACTTGCGCACCTCCTCCCGCACCTGTTTGAGCGCCTCCCCGGTGGCTGCCCTGGGGCCGTAGCCCAGGTTGAAAAAGATGCCGGCGGGCAGGCCTACCTCCTGGCGGATGGTCAGAATCGGGGTCAGAACCGCCTCGTCCCATCCGGCATAATTCGTGGGATAAAGCACCCCGTGAGCCTTCAGGTCAGCCATCTCTGCCCGGTATTGCTCCTCCGACTTGCGCTCCGAGCCGATTGTCGGTTTCCCGTCCGGTGAGAGAGAGGCCCGGTAGTAGAGCGAGTAGATCAGCCGCGGCGGCTCCAAGTCGAAGGGATGCACCGTGACCTTCAGCGGCACTATCGTCTCTCCCGCCTCGGTGCGGAAGGTCACGGTGCCTTCATAATCGCCGGCCGGGGCGCGCTCCGGGACATGTACGTTGATCCAGAACTCCCGGGCCTCGCCGGCGGCGAGGTCCACCGGTTGCAACTGCGCCGCGTCCACCGGCCGGACGTTGGCCAAGTTCGAGCTGTCCGGCCTGCTACAGATCTCGTAGGTTTCCCTGCCGTCTTCCGACGTGCTGCGCAGGTAATTGTCCTGCTTTTCCGTATCCACCCGGACCAATCGGTCATCTTTGAGCAGCAACTCCGCCACCAAGGCCTTCTTGGGCGAGTAGCCGATGCCGCTGCTGGCGCCTTGATACCACCACTTGACGACCCGAATGTCTACCGCGGTAGCCGGGATTGTCGCGCCCCTACCCCGCAGGGCGCTGGGGATCGCCCGCAATCCCTTGACCTCCTTCGCCGCCAGCACCACCGCCGAGAGGGATTCATATTCGCCGCGGCAGGCCGAGCAGGACAGGTTCCCGCCGGCTGGTGTACTGAGCAGGGCGGGGCCGAAGGGGAAGCGGGCACAACTCACCGCCTGGCCCCGCGGGTAAACCAGGAAATCGCATCCCGCGGCCTGAGCGTGGGCCAGGGCCTCCACCGTTTGTGGTCCGTATCGCAAGGTAGCCAAGCCGCCTTCGACCTCCGCGATCTCGTTGGCGGAAGCATAACCGGCCTTGCGCATCGAGGCGAGCAGGCCACCGGTTCGCTCAGCCGCGGCCTTGATCGCCACCACGATGGTCTCGCTGCCCGGAGGCGCTTCCCCGAGGCCACTCAGCGCCTGGCGCGCTTGCTCCAGTTCCTTCTCCCAGGCTTCCACTCGTTTCAGGAAGGGCTCGACCGCACGGCTCCAGTTGCCTTCAATCTGCTTGCGGTAGTCTTCTTCGGCGGGGACCTCGCCGCTCAGGCGGATATCATCGAGGTAGACCACCGCCCGCTGGCCCTTGCTGCCGTAGAGGAAGACCGACCAGCGGTCAAGATACACGCCCACGTCGCGGCCACTGGCCGTCGCCGTCCAGTTCCTCATGACATGGTCGGCGCTGGCGCGGCCGGCCGCGACCAGGTCCACCTCCACCGTCTTCCATCCGTCGGTCGGCTTGTAGAAGGTCTCGGCGGCGCTACAGCCGCTATGGCGGGAAGGTGGGAAGACCACGTTGTACCCGAAGCCTACGCGCGCCGTAGTCTCCGGCCCCACGAGGAGCCGTGCCGTCATCTTCAGCCGTCCTGCGCAGGGTACGCGCAGGGCCACGCCCCAGTACGAATACGTGCCCTCCCCCAAAGTGACGTCCAGTTTCAGCGATCGCTTGCCCTCGAAGGCCCTCTCTTCCGTCGGACCGTTCCAGTGGACTTCGCCAGGAGTTCCGTTGCTGGCCCACTCGCTTAGCTGAAGCGCCCCTTGCTCAAAGCCCTCCTGATAGG
>CALFVE010000399.1 GCA_937928475.1 uncultured bacterium
GCCAGGGCTCCCAGGCCCGCACTCCGCACGAGCGACCGTTCACGACCACCTCCACTAGGTCCCCCGGCGCGTCCATTTCGACGAAGAGACGGCAGTTGAGGTGGGCGCGAGTGAGCGTGAACTCCTGCGCGTAGGTAGCCACGCCGCTGTAGTAGCGATAACCGGCCTGATCCCAGGGGCCGCTGATCTCCCCGGGCTCCAGGATCAGGCGCGGCTTATGCCCCTCGCTCAAGGCGAAGCGCCCGATCACCAGCACCGGATGCCGCAGCGCCGCCGGCTCGGACAGCGCCTCTTTGGTGCGGATTTCCACGCGATTGACTCCCACCCGCAGTAGATGCTGCACCGGCGCCTCGTACATGTAATGGTCCAGGTACTCCCCGGGCGCGAACTCCACGGCCGCGCCGTTCAGGTAGAACTCATACGGCCGCTGGAAGGACCGGTGCCATTGCTTCTCCCCCGCAATGCCGTCCAGCAGCAGCCGCGCCTCGCGAGGGACGATCTCCGCCTGGAAGGTCGTGGTGTAGCGCATTCCCGCATAGTTACTGTCCGGTCCGACCACGCGGTTGTCCATCTGCATCTGCCAGTCGGTGAGCGGCAGGACGTTGGGCTTGGCGGTGGTAAAGCGCCAGGTGTCGCCGAACCCGACGACCGGGGGCAGGTTGCGCACCGTTGCCGCGACCTGGCGCGGCTCAGATTTGGCCCCGCCCACGGTGACCGAGTATCGGCCGGGCTTATCGGCCAGGCCGACGGCGCTGTTGACGTCAAAGCGCTCGACGGGCAGGTCGGCGGCAATCAACGGCGTGCTGGGGCAGGCCTTGCCCGGGTCAACGACATAGAGCACGCTCCCCACCGGCGGGAGGCTCACCGGGATCTCCAGGCTATCCTCGCAACTTTCCACCACCGGCGCCGGGCGCGTCTCGCCGCTCTCCGGGTCCCAGATTTCCACCTCCCCGGTGAAGGGCAGGCCCAGGCGGAAAACGTGTGACCTATCTCGACTGGTGTTCACCAGGTAGATCAGGTGCCGCCCCTCGCGGACGTAATGGTAGTGGGCTACATCTAGCACCGGCCGACCCTCCGCCAAAATGGTCAAGTCCGGCGCGAAGGCCGAGCGCAAGGCGCGGTACAGCGGCTCCGCGATGTCCTCCGTGACGGTTCCGACCGGACAGGTAATCGCCAGGCCCCGCGCCCAGGCTTCCAGGTCCTGGTGCGAGAGGAGCGGCTTTTCCGCCGTCCAGAACTGCTGGGCGAGATCATAGTCGTCGCCGAAGATTTGGCGGAAGATCTCCACCACGTACTCGTCCTCCCCTTGCTCGCAGGACTTGGTGGGCAGACACCCCAGCGCGAGAATCTTCCCGCCCGCCTCGACGAAGCGCAGCAGGGCCTCAGCGGTGGCGCGGCTGACGCAGGTGCAGGCAGGCAGCACCAGCGCCTTGAAGCTCATCCGCCCCTCCGCTACCGTGAGCAGGCCCTGCGAGAAGTCGGAGCTTTGCAGCAGGTCTTCGCTGACGATGTCAAAGTCATAGCCGACCTTGAGCAGCGCCGCGCCGGCCAGGCTAAAGTTGATTTCTAGGCTCTGCGGCGCTCGCTCGCGGGGCGGCGACCAGGGCTGCTCCTCGCCGGCCGGTGTCATCTCCGCCCAGACCGAGCGGTTGGGATAGAAGAGCGCCAAATCGGCAACGTGCTTGCCCTCCCGCAGCATGGCGCAGAGCCGACCGGCATAGTCGGCGAGCGTCCGGTAGTACGGCCAGAAAGGTGACTGGTAGAACTCGCCCGGCGGGCATTCGAATTTGCGGAAGCCCTGGATCGAGTAGTAGAAGGCGTGCGGAGCCATCAGGTTGACGCCGCAGACGGCCTGGAAGTCGGTGAGCGTCTTCAGATCCCGCAGGCTTACCGACCAGGCTCCGGCGAGGCCAAAGCATTCCGAAAAAATCACCGGCTTGTCGAAGAAGTCGGCGGCCGAGGTGGCGAACTTGCAGACGGCCAGGTTATTGAGTTGGCCGGCGGTCGTCTCGCTCGGCCAGGTGCCGAGCGTAAGGTAATCGAGCCCGCCCCAGGACAGGTACTGCACGGTCTGGAAGTAATCGCCGTTGCACATCACCTGGCTGACCAGTTCCCCGTCGCAGAGCATGTGTCCCATGAAGTTGAGGCCGCGGGAGGTGGCAAACTCCGAGAGTTGCTTCATAAAGGCGCGGCACCACAGATCGGTCATGGTGCGGAAGTAGTCGCAGCGCACGCGGGCAGTGCGCGGCCCCATGTCCTGGAAGAGCGCGGGCAGCGCGGGCAGCAGGGGTAGCCCGCGCGACTCTCAAACTCGGCGGGCATGCGCGGCGTCCAGGCGCAGGGCGCGCCCATGCTCGGCTCGTCGGTGAAAATGCCCTGGATCACCCCCCCGAACTCCTCGGCGAAGCGGTCAGCGTAGGGCTGATAGGCGATCTCCAGAAAGCGCCGGATAGCGTCGGGATTCATGGTATCCACATACGAGCCGTAGAAGGTCCCCCGGTGCCACTTGCGCGCGAAGACGAAGACGCGCCAGTTTCCGGGTAGCGCCGTCCAGTCCAGATGATTGCCCTCCAGATAAGCATTGAGCAGAATCGCGCCCTCCGGGAAGCCCACGGGGCGGTCGCCGGAGTAGGGCACGGCCACCACTGCGATCAGGCCGCCGTCAGCCACCGCTACCTCCCGGCGCGCCCGACTGCCGCCGCGCACCGGGAACTGCTCGGTGAGGACGACATGCGACATCCGGAACTCGGGATGCCCGATGAAGACCTGGCCGTCGGCCGGGCCGCTCGGCCAGTTGTTCTCATCATAGAGGTAGGCCTTCATCCCCTGCCGCTTGCACTCGTCAACGCACTCGGCGATCAGGTCAAGCCACTCTGGGGTCATCCAGGGGGTGAGCAAGCCGTGGCGCGGGTGCAGGATCGCTCCCCCGACGCCGTGGCGGTTCATCTCTCGGAGTTGCCAGCGCAGTTCCGGCCCGTTCAGGTCATGGTTGAGGAACCAGAAGGGGCAGAAGCGGAAGCGATTCTCCGGATCAGCGAAGGTGCGTCGCAAGGGATCGTCGGGCATCAGTCAACCTCCAGGTGGGGACTGGCCTTCCAGCCTGTAGACATGGTGGCGTCCTGCCTGCGGTAGGGCTGGGTTTCTTCTCATAGGGGCGGCTGGCGGCTCGCCGCGGGCAGGCGGTCTCAGGACGCCGTCCTACCGTATCTCCTGCGCCTTGCCCAGGGCGGCGGCGTAGACTTGTTTGATGGGCACGCCATGCGTCTCGGCCAGGCGCGCGCAATCTTCGTATTCCGGCGAGGCAGTGATTACCTTCCCGCCCAGGAAGCCAACCTTGATAGACACGGCCCCCCAGGGTGTCTCCACCTGCCGCATCTCGCGCGGCAGGCAGCGCCGCTCGCAGCGGCTCAGGCGCAAGCCGAAACTGGTGCTGTGCCGGAGCAAGGCCTCGGCCACCGCCTCGGCCCGGTCGGGCGCTGTCAACGCAGTGATAAGCAGCGCCGGACGGCCCTTCTTCATCTGAATCGGCGTGAGCCAGGCGTCGAGCGCCCCCGCCTCGAACAGCGCCGCCAGCAGCGCCGGCTGCAACTCCGGGTTCATATCGTCCAGGTTGGTCTCCACCAGCACCAGTTCCTCGGTGAGAAGATCGCTCTCCCGCGCCTCGCCGACGATCAGCCGCAGCAGATTGGGCACGCCCGGGAACTCCTTCTGCCCCGCCCCGTAGGCGACGGTCTTCACGGTCATCGGCGGCGGCCCACCGAACTCCGCGGCGAGGGCAGTCACCAGAGCGGCGCCGGTAGGAGTTACCGTTTCCCCTTCTACCTCCACCGGGCGGGTAGGAAAGCCGCGCACCAGTTCCATTACCGCCGGCGGCGGGACCGGCAACCGCCCGTGGGCGGTGTCCACCCAGCCGTGTGCCAGGGGAATCGGCGACGCGTGTACGCGCTCAAGGCCCAGCGCCTCCAGGCCGGCCAGGGTGCCAACAATATCTGCAATTGTGTCCAGGCCGCCCAGTTCGTGGAAATGCACCTGCTGGACGGGAATCCCGTGCACCCGCGCCTCCGCCTCCGCCAGCCGCCGTAGCACCCGCTCAGCCTGTGCGCGTCGGGCTTCCGGCATAGCGAGCGTGTTCATCATCCCCGCTAGATCCTGGTAGGACCGGAAGGCGTGGGGGTGATGAGCGGGCGAGGCCTCCACGCACACCAATGTGCCCCGCAAGCCGCCGCGGGTAACCCTCTCCGCCGTGAGCACGACGGGCAGGTCCCCCAAGCCCTGCTGGATAGTCGCCAGCGGGCAGCCGGCGTCTACGAGCGCCCCCAGCAGCATGTCGCCGCTGATGCCGACGAAGATGTCGAGGTAGGCAATGTTCATAGTCGTAAGTCGAAAGTCGAAAGTCGGAAGTCGCGGCTACACGGCCAAGGCGCAGCCCCGGAGCAGCCGGCTGCGGGCCAGGCTGCGCCCGGCCTGAAACCAGCTAGCCCCTGTAACCCTCCCCGGCTCATTTCCTCCTGGCCGGGGCGGATCCCTGCGCGCGCCGAGCGATCGGCCGCGGTACGACGGGCGTCTCGCCCGTCGGCGGTGAAGGCCTGCGCCTAGAAAGCGATCAGTGGGCACGGCGAGCAACCGCAGACGGGTAAGCGGGCAGGTCAGGGAGGGTTGAGTAGGGAATATGAACTAGATGCAGGGCGAAAAACCGACATTCCCGACGCGCTTCTTCCGTGTCTTTCTGCATCCCTACACCCGCGCCCTGGCGAGCATAGGAGCCGCGCTGGGCCTGTATCTGGGCCTTTCCGCGCGCGGCTACCCCTGGTGGCTATGGACGCCGGCATGCTTTCTCGGCGCGGTGTTCGTGCTGTGGCTTTGGCTGCTGATGGCCTACGGCTATCAGAAGCGCACCTACCCCTACCGGGCGCTGGAGGCCAAGCGCCGCCGGCTCCAAGCACAACGGGAGCGCGAGGAGCGCTAGTGCGCCGCCTGGGCTTTCACGTGTCCATCGCGGGTGGCCTGCTCAACCTGGTGCCGCGGGCTTTGGCCCGGCACTGCACGGCCGTCCAGATGTTCACCTCCTCGCCCTCGCAATGGGGGCGGGCGCCGCTCGACCCACGCGAGGCGATGGCCCTGCGCCGGGCCCTGCGCCAGGCGGATATTCGGCCGCACTTCGTGCACGCCATCTATCTGTTGAATCTGGCCTCGGCAGACCGGGATCTGTGGCGGCGGAGCGTCCGCCATCTGGCCGAGGAACTACAGCGAGCCGCCATGCTGGGAGCGGCTGGCGTAGTCTTCCACCTCGGTTCAGTCGGGGAAGGCGGGAGATACGATCGGGGCGTGCGGCGAGTGGCCAAAGCCCTCGCCGAGGTGCGGGAGCGCTCGCAGGTGAGCGTACCGCTGATCCTGGAGAACAGCGCGAGCGCCGGTTATACGGTGGGAGGGAGCCTGGAGCAGATTGCCGAGATTATAGCGCTAGCGCCGGAGGCAGAGCCGCTGCGGATGTGTCTAGACACGGCGCACGCCTTTGCCGCCGGCCTGCCGGTGCACACTGAGCAGGGGCTAGAGGAGGTTCTCGGCAACCTGCAACGAACGGTAGGGCAGCGACGCCTCCGGCTGATTCACGCGAACGATTCGCGCTATCCCTTCGCAGCGCGGCACGATCGCCATCAGCACCTGGGGCAGGGATACCTGGGACGCGAGGCCTTCCGCCGCCTGCTCAATCATCCGCGCCTCAAGCGCCTGCCCTTTATCATGGAGACACCGGGCACGGAAGAGGACGACAAGCGCAACATGCGCACGCTGCGCCGACTCTTGCCCCCGGAGGAGAGACCACCGCTGAGACGGGGCGCCTAACTCTCGTGGGGGATCGCCCTCAATCTCCGTCCCGACGGACCAAGGAGACCAGCGCCGAAGTCTTCTGCGCCGTTCTGCGACGCAGGAACAGGCCTTCGGCGGCTCCCCACACCCTTTCGTGCCTTGCGGGGAGAGTACGGGGAGGTATCCAAGGGGTCCCCCCAGGGCAGGGGGGTA
>CALFVE010000400.1 GCA_937928475.1 uncultured bacterium
GGCGGCCTTCGCCGGCGAATCCCAGGCCCGCAACCGCTACACCTTTGCTGCCTCAGTCGCCCGCAAGGAAGGTTACGAGCAGATCGCAGCCATCTTCGAGGAGACGGCCGACAACGAGAAAGAGCACGCCCAGGTCTTCTGGAAGCACCTGGAAGGCGGCGACGTCGAGATCACGGCCGCCTATCCCGCCGGCGTGACCCGCGACACCCTGGCCAACCTGCGCATGGCCGCCGCGGGGGAGAAGATGGAGTGGGGCACCCTGTACCCGGACTTCGCCCAGACTGCCAAAGACGAAGGTTTCGGCGCGATCTTCGTGTCCTTCGATCAGATCGCCAAGGTAGAGGCTTACCACGAGCGGCGCTACAACCGGCTCATCGAGCGCGTGGAGAAGGGCGAGGTCTTCAAGCGGGCGGAACCGATCATGTGGAAGTGCCGCAACTGCGGGTACGTGATCGAGGGGACCGCGCCGCCGGTAGTCTGCCCCGCCTGCCAGCACGCCCAGGCCTACTACGAGCCCTGGGCGGAGAACTACTAGCCCCGGTAAGGCAAGCCCCTACCCGGAGGGGCCGGCTTAAGGCCAAGCGGAGCCTGACCCGAAAGCGGCCCGCTAGCCTGCTCACAGGGGGGTGTTTGCGTGTGCTTGGGCAGAGACGGGCGCGGCAGCTAAGAAGGGGAGTTGACCGCTTCCCCGCACCCTCTCCCGCGTTGCAGGGCAGGGTGCCCTGACCGAGGCGAACGGCGGGTGGGAAGCGGCCAGGCCAGCGAGACGCTTATCTCCTGCGCAGCGGTGTTGGTACACTCGAGGGAGCGAAACGCCCCCGTTTCTGCCCCAGAGCCCGGAGCGCACCGCTCCGGACTCTGGGTTTCTCCGCCCGCCGCCGGGCTTCCGTCACCAGATCTTGAGGTCGTACCGGGCGGAACTGTAGCCGTACACCGCAATCACGAACCGGCCCGGGCCGCCCCAGTCAGCGGTGATGAAGGAGCCGACCTGCTCATCCCCGTAACCCGCGCTATAGCCCACCAGCCGGAGCGACCGGGAGGGCGTTCCGGGCCTCAAGGGGGAGAACACATACAGGTCGGGGTCACCGGAGCGACGCCAGACGTAGACGTCCGTGAGGGCGTAGCGGCTGGTCAGATTGCACTCGTACCACTGAGTGCGTCCCCGGTCCACGTACTGATTGTAGAGCCACCGATCCAGGCTCAGCACGGTCATGTAAGCCTGCGGGGCAACCGCCCCCTCTGCAGGCGCCGGTGGGAGCGGCACCTCGACGCCACCCGCTAGAAACTCGGGCAGGGGCTTGCCGATGGCGGCCAGAGCCGCCTGCACTTCCTCCAGGCTGGGGCTCTGCGTAAGGGTGGCGCCAGCGCGCGGGGGCTCTTTCGCCGGGGCAAGTCCCGCGCCCGAGCCGCCGCAGCCGGCGAGGACGACGCTGAGCAACCCGAGCACTGCGCAGATCGCAACAATGTTTCTCATCTTTCTCACCTCTGAGCGAGCCGTCGCGGCTCAGACCTCCTCCCCGCGCACCAATCGCTCCACCTACTATGAACGATAGTAGATGAAAAAAGTTCCATCTTTTTTGCTTCCTGACGTCAAGAGTCGCCCGCCGCGGGGTGTGCCCGTAGCCCGCCACACGGACCCCAGCCTGGGGATGTCCGTCTTCGGGAGGTCTCGCGGCAGCAAGAGAAGAATTATCGCCCACGGTTCGGCCGGCGCCCTACGCCGGCCCTGTCTCCGGTAGCCCGATATCCGCAAGGAGGAACACCGATGCCCTTTGATCTCGTCACTTTCGGGGAAGCCATGATCCGCCTGACCCCGCCGCTCTTCCAGCGCCTCGAGCAAACCAGCGAACTGTGGGTCCATGTCGGCGGCGGGGAGTTCAACGTCGCCATCGGCGCCTCGCGCCTGGGCCTGTCCTCGGCCTGGGTTTCCGCCCTGCCCACTAACCCGCTGGGCCGGATGGTTCGCAACAAGGCGCGCGAGCACGGGGTCAACACCGACTTTGTCGTCTGGCATGAGAAGGAGCGCTGCGGCCTGTACTTCCTGGAGATGGGCGCGACCCCTCGGCCCAACACGGTGCTTTACGACCGCGCCAACTCCGCCATCGCCAACCTGCGGCCCGGCGAGGTGAACTGGGACGGCGTCTTCGCTGGCGCGAAGGCCTTCCACGTCTCCGGGATCACTCCCGCGCTTTCGCCTACCTGTTGCCAGGTAACAATGGAGGCGCTTCAGAAGGCCAAGCAGCACGGTCTCTTTGTCTCCTACGACCTCAACTACCGCAAGAATCTGTGGTCCACCGAGGAAGCCGCGCGGGCCCAGGAGCCGATGATGGAGTACGTGGACCTGATCATTACCACCGAGGACGACGCTCACGATGTCTTCGGCTTCTCCGGCACGCCGGCGGAGGTCTGCCAGGGGATGAGGGAGCGCTTCAGCTGCACGGCGGTGGCGATGACCCTGCGGCGGATTGACACCGTACTGCGCCACGGCTGGACCTCGATCATCTACGCCGACCGGCTTTATGAGGACGTAACCTACGAACTGGAGAACGTGGACCGCGTGGGCGGGGGCGACGCTTTCTCCGCCGGTTGCCTGTACGGCTGGCTGACCGAGCAGGACTGGCAAGCGGCGGTCTCCTGGGGCGATGCCTTCAGCGCGCTGAAACACAGCAACCTGGGGGACATCAACTGGGCCACCAAAGAGGAAGCCGAGCGACTGATGAAGTCCTGGGGGGACAAACTCAAGTACAAGATTCAGAGGTAGTTCGGCTCTACGAGGAGAGACCGGATAGGTGGCCGCCCCGCGTCTGTACAGGCCGGCGGAGCATCTCCGGCTCCCCGACCCACCATCTGCCCTGGAGGTCTCCTCCCATGAACGTCGTCCTCATCATCTCCGACACCTTTCGCCGCGACCATCTGCGCACGTACGGCAACGACTGGATCCGCACCAAGCACCTGGACGCACTCGCCGCCGAGAGCATCGTCTTCGATCGGGCCTACACCGGCTCTTTCCCTACCGTTCCGCATCGGCATGACCTGCTCACCGGCAAGTACACCTTCACCTACAAGCCCTGGGCGCCGCTGGACGGCGATCAGCCGACTTTGGCTGCCTGGCTGAAGGAGGCAGGCCTGCTGACCTACGCGGTGGCCGACACGCCCCACGCCTTTGCGCCCGGCTACAACTACCAGCGCGACTTCCACGGCTGGCAAGTAATCCGCGGCCAGGAGGCCGACCGCCTGCATACGGCGCCGCGCGACCCCGCTTTGCCTGCTGCCCCCGAGAAGATGCGCGGACGGGGTAACCTGCTCAAGCAGTACCTACGCAATGTCCACCGGCGTCGCTCCTAGGAAGACTACTTTCCCGCCCAGACCATGCGCACGGCCGCGCAATGGCTGGAGGAGAACTGCAACGAACACTTTTTCCTCTACGTGGATACCTTTGATCCGCACGAGCCCTGGGACCCGCCTCAGTACTACGTGGACCTCTACGACCCCGGCTACCAGGGCCAGGAGGTGCTGCATCCGCCCTACGATTCGGCGGACCTGCTTACGCCCGAGGAACTCAAGCACTTGCGAGCGCTGTACGCAGGCGAAGTCACCCTGGTGGACCGCTGGATAGGCTTCCTGCTCGACCGCATCGAGACGCTGGGCCTGCTGGAAGAGACCGCCATCATCTTCACCACCGACCACGGCTTCTACCTGGGCGAGCACGGCTGGATCGCGAAAAGCCTGATCCGCGAGAACTACCAGCAGTACCTGCCGCTTTATCCCGAGGTCGCTCACATCCCCCTCTTCATCCGCGTGCCCGGCCTCGCGCCGGGGAGGACAGCGGCTTTGGTGCAGCCGGTGGACCTGACCGCAACCATTCTCGACCTCGCCGGCGCCCCGCCGCGCGAGGAAGTCGAGGGCCGATCGCTCCTACCTTTTCTGCGTGGTGAAGCAGAGCAGGTGCGTGACCTCGCCATCTCCTCGCCCACCCTCCGCACGCCACAGACGGTCGTTCCGCACCCGGCGGCGCGGAGTTCAATTACCGACGGCGACTGGCTACTCATCTGCGGCAGCCAGGCCGCGGCCTCGGACAGCCAGGAGCAGACCCGGGCCGTGGACAGCATCTTGCGCGGCGTGGCGGTCCTGGAGGAGGACGAGTTGTCGCCGCAGTTGTACGACTTGCGCTCTGACCCCGGCTGCCTGCGGAATGTCCTCTCGGAACGCCGGGACGTAGCCGAGCGTCTACACTCCCGATACGTCGGGTTTCTGGCCGAGCACGGAGTGCCCGAGGAGCACCTGCAGTTCTTCCGGAGTCTGCTGGGCTAGAGGTTGGTTCCTTTCACCTTTGGCCGCAGTGCAGCAAATCGTAGTTCAGGAGTTTCGTGCAATGAGACGGGTTTTCGGATCGGCGCCGCGTAGTGCGGGAGTTCTGGCCGGGCTGGCCTTGCTGCTGGCCTCTGCGGCCGTCGCTCAGGAAGTCCCGGGGGAGCGGCCGCCACGCTCGATTCGCGAGGCCTACGAGCGCGCCGAGCAGTTCGGGCAGCCCCCCGCGGAGGAAGCAGCACGAGAGGCGGAAGAGGCCCGCTCCTTGTGGCTGGACCCGGTGCATTACCTGGGCGTCGCCGCCGGAGCGCTGGCCTTGGGCGCGCTGGGCGTAGGGCTGTACATCTTCTTGGTGGTGGCCTTCCGCCGAGGGCCGGACCGCGTGTTGGTGCGTCGAGCCTGGCGTTTGCGGCATGTGATCCTTGGGCTTTCCGCGGTAGCACTGGCCGTGGCCCATTCTGGGCTGCGCGCGGTGCAGACTGGTGAGGTTCCCTTCTCCTGGAGCCCGCCGCAAGCGGTGACGCTGGCCTTCGTCCTGCTGGCGCTTTCCGGGGTGCTGCGGATGTGGCCACCGCGGAGCCTGGCCCGCTATACTCGGGTCTGGGTCTGGAGTCACCGGGTGCTTCTGATAGCAGCCCTGCTGCTCCTGGTGCGTCACGTGGCCTTCCAGTACGCCAGGTTCGCAGCGCCGCCCGGCTAGCCGAAGAAAAGAAAAGCGCAAATTCCTGACGAGCACGCAGGAATTACGGCCGGTCCTGGGGAATTCACTCCTTGCGGAGCCGGGAGGAGGCCTCCGCAAGACACAACAAGAGATCTACTTTCGGGGCAACTCTTCAGGGCATTCTTCGCAGTTCGAATCGGGCGCCTGATCGCCGCCCTGGTCTGCGCAGGCAGGCGGGGGAGCGCGGCAGGTGGCGCACCGGTTCCCTCACAGCACCTCTCTCCAACCCCTGCTTGTCTTGTTCCATGGCATCACCTAACTGACCAGCGTCTGGAAGCCTACCGCGCGCGGCGGCCTGGCCGGCTTGCACCGTTGCGGTTTTTTTGGCGCCCCGCTGGGGGCCCTGTGGACAAACCGGTGGATAACCGGTGCACAGGTGGTGGATTAGCGGTGGAGACCTGGGGGACAAGCGGCGGGGATCCCCGCCCAACGAGTTTCTTGCGCCTATATCACAAAGGAGGGAAGACCTTTATGGCCTGTGCCCGCATCGGAGTAGTGGGGGTCG
>CALFVE010000401.1 GCA_937928475.1 uncultured bacterium
GGCTCGTCTTTGTGCATCTCCAGCATCTGGGCATTAGCCAAGACCTTGTAGCGGTAGAAGCGGCCCGGAGGAAGTTGCTCCTGGCCGGCCAGTTGGGGGTTGTGCACTAGCGGCTGGTCGGGATTGGTAGGGTCGGGAATCAGCCAGCCGTGGAAGTTGTCGGGGACATTTCGGTCAAAGTCAAACTTTTTCTCGTTCCACTTCTTGGGCCAGACCCAGGAGACGGCAAAGAAGCCGCGCTTGAGGTCGGCGTCCACCACCGCCCGTCCGGTGGTGCTGGGCGTCAGCACTTCCAGTGTCCAACTGGCGTCACTGCGCAGGCGGACAGTGGAAGGGAGAGCCTGGGTCATGCCCATGCCGGCCATGCCGCCCATCATCTCCCCTGCCGGCATCGGCGGCATCATCGGCATCCCCGGCATCCCGGGCATCCCCGGTCCCCCACCCATGGACATCTCGGGAGGATTGCGCAACTTGGCCCCCGCCGGGTCGGGCACATCCACGACCTGGCTGCCCACCATCTCCCAGAGGAAGACATCGGCCCGATTGTAGTTGGCCCGCAGCAGCACTTGCTGCCCGAACTGGGTGGCGTCAATGGCGTTCTTGATGGTCACCGTGATGCTGGCCTTGCTCTGCTCCTTGCCTGCCCCGTCGTAGGCCACCGCCTCCAGGGTGTACTGACCGTCAGGATAGACCCGAGCGCCCTTGTCGTTGCGGGCCGCCGTGTCCCACTCAAAGGCGAAGGGAGCAGTTACCGCCATCAGGAACTTCTGGTCGGTGGGCAGCACCCGGAAGGCGATCCAGCCCTCGCCGGGGTCCGGCTTGGAGGCTTGCACCGTGACGATCCCGCTCACGGTAGCCCCCTCCAGGGGCGAGACAATCTTCACTTGCGCGTAGGCCGCGCCGGGGCAGAGCAAACCGAGAAACACCAGCGAGAGCACGGCTGCCACAACTGCCAGTGGGAGTCTCATAGTAACGCCCCTTTGCTACCTCTTCAGGTTGTGATGCACTCAGCCCCGGCCCGCCCGTCGCCGCTCCATCGCTCGCCGCAGCGCCGGTTCCAGGGTCCGGCAGGACTCAGCCAAACTCTGAGGGACCACGCGGGTGTCGGTCAGCACCGTCATAAAGTTGGTATCGCCCGCCCAGCGCGGCACGATGTGCAGGTGCAGGTGATCATTGATCCCGGCGCCGGCCGCCCGACCCAGGTTGATCCCCAGGTTGACGCCGTCCGGGTGCAGACACTCCTCAAAGGCCTCCACCACGCCCTGGGCAATGTCCATCATCTCCGCCAATTGCTCCGGCGACAGGTCGGTGAAGGCGCCGATGTGCTCATACGGCACCACCATCAGGTGGCCGCTGTTGTATGGAAACCGATTCAGGATGACGTAGTTGTACTGGCCCTGGTAGATGACGTGGGCCTCGGCGTCCCCCTCGCCCTGGGCGGCTTGGCAGAGCACACAGCCGTCCGGTCTCTCGCCGGCGACGTAGTCCATCCTCCACGGGGCCCACAGGTGCTCCATGGTCAGCCCCCCCAGAGGGGGTGCGCCGAGAGCACGGCGAGCAACAGGCAGGAGGCGATCCATACCACGCTACTGGCTTTGAGCACCTTCTCCAGGAGCAGATCGGAACCTCCCTTCCGCGAGGCGCCGCTTCCGCCGCCGCCCAGAGCAGCGGAGAAGCCCGCGTCCGGACTGGCCTGCTGTAGACAGATACAAGCGATTATGGCCAAGCCCGCCAGGCTAGCCACAATCGTAAGGAACGTGATCATCAGCGACCCAAGACCTCCATGTCTCCGCCCGCGGTGAGCACCCCACGGGTGGCAATCGCTCTAACTCATTCTACCCCATGCCTGCTCCCTCGTCAAGCAACCCTGCAGGCAACACCTTGATTCCGAATGGCCTGCTGCTGTCGCGTGCTTGACTTGTGTTCCCGCTTGCGGGTATACTACGCTCTGGTGCGTACCGCCAGGTCGCCGCGTCGGCGGCCGCGAAAAAGGGTGGCAATCTCATGAAGGCCAGACGCGCAATAATCCTCGCCGGCGTTGTCGTTGTGGCGGCGTTCCTGGCTATCTTCCTGTTTCTCTCTGCGCTCTCCGCACAGCCGCCACCACCCCCCGCGCCCGGGGTCGGCATGGGTATGGAGCCCGGGATGGGCGGACCACCGGGCGCGCCGGGCATGCCCGGCGCGCCGGGAGTGGGCGGGGGAACCGCGCTGACCTGGTCGGAAACTCCCGCCGATCCCCGCCTTACTATGACCTATCCTGAGTACCTCCAGCGGCGGGGACTGAATCCGCTTCCTGTGCCCGAGGGCCTACTCAGGGAACCTGACGGCACCCCGAAGAAGCGCACCGACGCCGCCTGGGCGCAACTGGAATCAGTCTACGCCGGGATGCGCCGTCCCGAGGAACTGGGCCCGCCCAAGCCGGGGCGCGTCGGCGACGCGCTCTGGCGACAGGCGCAGGAGCAACTGGCCGTTACCAAGAAAGAATTGATGGCTGTGCTGCGGGCTGCCACTGCCGCGGCCGGTGGCTTCACCTTCGAAATCGGCTATCCCCAGTATGACCCACGCGCCGTCACCGAATCCGGGGTGACCGTGCGCGTCGGGGTGCTCATGCACGTCAAGCCCTCGCTGCAGAAGTCCTACGGCGCTACCATCTATCGCCTGCTCAAGCCCTTCGATAACTATGGCGTGGACCGCGTGCCTTTCACTTTCGTCACCTACCAGGGCGGGTACTTCCACCCCCACACCTTCACCTTGCGCCCAGAGTCGGTGGCGCTGTGGAATACGCTCTGGTCCACGGGGGCCTCGGTGGTGTTGGTCCTGCGGGACCGCAACGGGGAACTCATTGAGGCGGGAATCACCAGCGCCGGGTTTAGCGGCAATGCGCCCACGCTCATCGCCTACCCGCCCGAGGTGCGCCGCACCCCCTACTTCGACTACCTGATGCCCGATGCCGACCGCACTTTCGACGGGCAGCGGATGGGCCTTGATTTCTCTCGCGGTTGGTACTACGAATTCACCTTCAACCTGAGCATGGACGAGTTGCGGCGGATAGACAAGGCCAGCGCCACCGTGCTCATGCCGCCTTATAGCGTGCTAGCCGAGGCGGTCAGTGGGGCGAAAACTCTCGACCAGATTCTTCCAGACGTGCAGCGAAAGCTGACGTCTTGGCTGGATGAGAAGGCGAGGCAACTCGGCGCTCGGGGAGCCCCGGTTGCCGCAGCACCCGCCGCCGCCCCGGGCGGCGCCATTCCGCCGCCGGTCCCTGGCGGCGCGCCGGGGGCGCCTCCGCCGCCGCCGGGGCCGGGAATGGTTCCACCGGTAGGGCCGGGCTATCAAACGCCGCCGGTCGGTCTCACCGCGCCGGTTCCGCTCTAGTCACTCTGCACGCCATCACCCGGACCTCCCCTGGGTTACTTTCTGGAGGCCGCCTTCATGATCAGACTTCGCGCAGTTATCTGGGTTCTGCCGTTCTGTCTGCTGCTCGCCGTCGGCTGCGGGAAGAAAGAGGAGGGCGGGGAAAC
>CALFVE010000402.1 GCA_937928475.1 uncultured bacterium
TCAGCAGCGCGGAAAGCCCGTCTACGTAGTAGGTGAGGCTGGCGCCCACCAGACCCAGGCTGAAGACCCCGGCGCTGAGAGGCGCCCCGGCACCCGCCACCGCCAGGCCAAGCCGCACGGCCAGCACCAGGGCAGCCGCGACGATCAGAACCGTGAACCACGCGCACAGTCGGCGCCAGGGAGCCAAGCCGCGGGCTATTACGGCTCCGCCCACTAGCAGGCCCAGGATGTAGGCGGCCCAAGCGACCGGATGCAAAACGACCCCTCCTTCCGGTCAAAGCAGCGAGCGCACCTGGCCCCCAGCCGCCGGCTAGGGAGCCGGCGCCAGGAAGGGCACGGCGAACAGGATTCCCACCAAGCACAGCGCGGCCAGCGCCACCAGCACGCCGCGCATCACTCGCGGCGGGTCCTCGGTGAGCGCGGGGGCCGGCTGACCCAAGAGCACGCGCTGGCTGACCCGGAGGAACCAGTAGAAGGCCAGCACGGTCTCGGCGCCGAAGAAGATGACCAGCAGGACGGCAGCCGCACCCCCCAACTTCACGGCCGCCGCTAGCAGGAAGAACTTGCTCCAGAAACAGGCCAGCGGCGGCACGCCGACCAAGGCGAAGACCCCCACGGCGAAACAAGCCGCGGTGACCGGCATCCGCGCCGCCAGCCCGCGCAGGGCCGAGATGCTCCGCGTCCCGGTGGCGAAGGCGATGGCCCCCACGCCCAGGAACAGCAGCGTCTTGGCGATGCCGTGGGCCAGCAGGTGCAGGAGGGCGGCCTGGAACCCCAGCCAGACCCCGGAGATCGCTAGACCCAACCCGAACAGGATATAGGCTAGGTGGGTGATGGTCGAATAGGCCAGCAGGCGCTTGAGGTCGTCCTGGAAGAAGTAGAAGTACAGGCCGACCAGCATGGTGAGCAGGGCGGCGAAGGCCACGATGAGACCCAGGCTGTGCCCGGTGAGGGTAATAGTGGTGAAGCCCAGGTTGTAGGGAGCCTGCAGATTGGTCAGAGTGCCATAAGAGCCGTACACCAGGCGAGCGATGAGGAAGGGGCCGGCCTTGACCATGGCCGCGGCGTGCAGATAAGCGCTGATGGGGGTGGGCGCGGTCATGGCATCCGGCAGCCAGGTAAAGAAGGGCACCTGGGCGGCCTTGGCCCAGGCAGCAATGAGCAGGAGCAGGAAAACCACCCCCGCGCGCCGCGCGGACAGATGGGCCAGGGCCCCGAAGTCAAAACTGTGCCCCGGGACGTACATCAGCACCAGGGCCAGAGCAAAGAAAGCCCCGCCTACCGAGGTCAGCACTAGCGCCTTGTAGCCCGCGGCCGTGCAGCGGCGGTCATCGTAGAAGGAAATAAGGGCCCAGGAGCAGATGGTGGTCAGTTCCCAGAAGATGAACAGTTGCAGAAGATTGGGCGATAGCGCCAGCCCGACCATGGAGAAGACAAACAGCAGCAGCCAGCCGTAGTACCGTGGGGTGCCGTTGGTGACGGGATGCTCGCGATTGGCGGGCCCCAGGTATGGCCCAGAGAAGAGCACGACCAGCAGCCCGATGGTGACGACCACCGCCAGCATGATGATGCTGAGGCCGTCTACCTGGAAGCCAAAAAGCCCGGCCGGACCCGTCAGCCAGGGGAAGGCCTTCCAGAGCGCGGTCAGTTCCTCCTCGCCGGTGGTCGAAACCAGGGCGTTGATCAGGAAAAGCAGACTCACCAACGCGCCGACCGCGAAGAGCACGGCAATCCCGTAGGCGCGGCGGGTGGTCCGAGTGCCCGCGATCACGGCCCCGATCAGGGGCAGAACCAGCAGCAAGGCAGCGGCCAATTCCCAGTTCACAGTGTTAGGCACCCTGTCACGTTCCTCGCCGGAGGTGTTCCGCCAACGCTTCCACCACTGCAGCGGCGCTTTGCTCAACCGCAGGACTGAGCGGAGCGGCGAACTGCGTGCCGGCGGGCTGAACCCCTAGCAGAAAGACGTCGGCCCCGCTCTCCGCGGCCAATAGGCCAGCCAACAGCGCCAAGGGCGCATTGTGCGTCGAGATGGCCCCTCCGCCGCTCTCGCTGAACTCGATGATGCTTACCGTGCCTGGCGCCGCTCCGAAGTCCACCGCGTCGCAGATGACGATGGCCTCGGGTCTGCTGGCCAGGATCGGTCCCAGGTAGTTCTCGGGAACCTCTCCACAATCAAAGACGCGCTTTGCCTCCTCGGGACCGACCTGCTCCACCAGCAGCCGGGCTACCCTGGGCCCCCAGCCGTCATCCCCGCGCAGTTCGTTGCCCACTCCTACTACCACGAACCGCCCCCGCAGGCGGCCGCGGATTTCGGCTCGCCAGGTTGCGCTGGCGTGACTCAGCGCTAGTGCTCCTCGATCTCCCGAATCTCTTCGTAGGTGAAGACCGGCCCGTCGGTGCAGACGTACTTGTGTTTCATCGCGCAGTGTCCGCACTTGCCCACCCCGCATTTCATGTACCGTTCCAGGGAGAAGATCATGTCGGCGTCGCCGATGCCCTTCTCCCGACAGGCGGCGACGACGAAGGGGTACATGACGGGCGGGCCGACGATGATGGCCTTGGTGCGAGCCGGGTCCACCTCTAGATCGGGGAAGAGGGTGGTCACCACCCCGACGTGGCCGGACCAGTCTGGATGCGGGACGTCAATGGTCAACTGGACCTCGAAGTCCTCTCGGGCTTGCCACTCGTCCAGTTCCCGGCGGTAGAGAATCTCGCTGGGCTGTCTGGCCCCGAACAAGAGCACCAGCCGCCCGAACTGGTCGCGCTCGGAGAGTACCTGGCGGATGAGTGGACGGACGGGAATCAGCCCGATCCCGCCGGCCACAAACAGGAGATCCCTCCCGCGAAGAGCCTCCACCTTGAAGCCATTGCCGAAGGGGCCGCGCAGGCCGACGTAGGCTCCCGGCCCTAGACTGTGCAGCGCCTCCGTAACTCGCCCGCCCGGATAGCGGCGGACCGTGATGTCGAGAGTAGGCAGGTCCTGGCCGGCGGTGCCGACACAGAAGGGTGCCTCGCCGCGACCGAATACCGAGAGCAGGATGAATTGCCCCGGCACGCAACTGAGGCGATCCCCATTGAGGGGACGGAGCGTGAAGGTCTTCTCGGTAGCCGTCTCTTCTTCCACGCGCTCGATGGCAGCGATCTGCGGAACGTAGAGGCCGGACATTTACTCGCCCCTCCGTATCATCTGCGCCACCCGGGGCATATGCACACCCCCGAAGCATACGGTCACGCAGCGTCCGCACCCGACGCAGCCCAGCCGACCCTCACGCTGGATACAGGGATAGGCCAGTTTGTGATAACTGAACCGCTCCGCCCGTTGCCTGCGGTGCGCGCGGGGGTTGTGCCCGCTGGCCTCCCGGGTGTAACCCTCGAGCCGGCAGGAGTCCCAGGCCCGCACTCGCACGATGCTTCCGTCCTCGCGCACCTGGTCGGTGGTGTAAAAGCAGGTGCACACGGGACAGACGAAACTACAGCCACCGCAGCCTAGGCAGCGGCTGGCGATGCGGTCCCAGAGTTCGACGGGGACGGCTTCGCTGCTGAGCCGACGAACCGCCGCCGGCATGTTGGCCTTCTGCTCCAGGCCCGCGTAGAACGCCTGCACCTGCTGGGCGCGGCCCGCAGCGAGGTCTTCGGCGGCCGGCTCCAGGAGGTCCCGGCACTGCTCGGCCAAGGCCGCCCCGCTTTCGCTGCCTACCTCCAGCAAGTACCGGTCTCCCACCAGAGACAACTGCAGGTCGAAGCCCTGCTCGGCATAGGGGCCGGTCTCACAGCAGGAGCAGAAGCAGCGCGGATCGGCCTGGGTGGCGCAGGCCAGGGCGACCAGGAGGGTTCGCGCCCGCCGCGCCGCGTAGAGATCGTCGCGGAAGTCCCCCTCCAGGAAGAACTGATCGAGGCGCCCAATGGCGGCCAGGTCGCAGGGGCGGACCGCGAAGAGCAGGCGGCGGCCCTCCTCCCCGCACGGCTCCACCCGGGGCGGCTCCCCGGGGAGGACCCGGAACATCTCCTCCACGGGCCGGTAGAGCCACGCCACCGGGGAGACCAGGGAATTGCCAAAGTCGAGCGCCACCTCGTCTGGACCCTGCACCACGTCGTAGAAGACATCGCCGGGAGGCACCCGAGTCGGCGCGATAACCTGGTCTACTGCTTGAGACAGCCGCTGGAACAGGTCTTTGAGTCGCGTGGGCGGCAGGCTATATTGAGCAAGTGCAGGCATAGGACCAGGCTTTCCTGCTAGGACTGGCTGGGGTTCTCCAGGGCAGCGGCCACCGGCAGATGGTAGCCGGCCCGACTGGCGGCGTCCAGGTGAAGCGGGCCGGCCAGGGCTCGGGCCACATCCCGGAACTGCCAGGGCAGCATGACCACCTCGGGTGGCACTCCGGGACTGCAGCGCACGGGCAGCGTTTGGGAGCCGAAGGCAGTGCTGATGGTCAGGCTCCGTCCTTCCCGCGTCTCCAGATTCCGGCAGGTCTGGGGGTTAATCACTAGGAAGGGAGCGCGATGGCCAGCCAGTTCCCGTTCCACGATCTCCGCCCCTCGCGCGCGGGGGTCGCAGGCCCAACTGCCGGTGTCGCGGCGCACCAGCAGGGTGTAGGGACGCTCGGGGCCGGCCTCGATCGGGACGGGCAGTTCGTCGGCGGGAATCTGGACCTCCGCAGAGTCCTCACTGGGCACCGCCGAAGCCACGGCCCGCTGGCCGGCCGCGACCTGCTCCCAGTTGACCAACCTGTAGCCAAAGACCTGGCGGCTGATCTCCGCCCGCAGGGAGGGGAGGTCCGCCGGCAGCGGCGGGCCGCCCTGCGCGACGCTGAGGTCCCGCAGAATCTCCGGCAGGTAGCGGCTCTCCCCGGTCGGGGGCACCACCTGGTGCAGCGGCCAGATCGAGCCGTCGTGACAAGTGAAGGTGCCTTCCGTCTCGCCCCAGGTGGTCATGGGCAAGGCGACGTCGGCCAGCTCTGAAGTCGCTGTCTGGTAGCCCCCCAAGTACAGCAGGAAGTCGAGGCGTTCCCGCAGCGCCTGCAGCCCTTGCTCACCCACGAATTTCTCCAGTCCCTCCCCGATAACCACCAATGCCCGCAAGGGGGTCGGCTCCGCCAGCATCTCATAGAGGCTCAGCCCACGCTCCCGGGCCCGACCCTCCCCGGGGACCAGCCCCATGTCGTTGACCCCCACGCTGTTGCACTGAGCGCGCAGGGCAAACACGGCCGCCTCCTGCTGTCCCGAGGCATTCAGCAGCATCACGATCTCTGCGATATGGGCGGCCTCCGCCGGGGTCTGCACGGTGGTGGTAGAGAAGACGAGGGCGAGGCGCTTGGCCTTGCGTAGCGCGGCGCACATTTCGGCAAAGGCGCCGGCATCCACCCCTGCTTGTTGGAGCGTGTCGCGCTGCTTGGCCGAAAGTTCTCCAGGGGCGCCCAGTGCGCTCCACAGCACTTGCAGCAGAGCGGCGCGGGCCCCTGGCTTGTGCTGCACCCAGAGCGTGGACAACTCCCGCAGGCCCTGGTCCACCTCGTCAGCCACGATCACAGTGGCTCCGGCTTCCGCGGCCGCCATAATATACCCGGCCGCTTGAGGATTATCGGCGCAGAGACTGGAACTGAGGCAGAGGATAACGTCAGCGGAGGCGATCTCCGGCAACACGGGGGAACGATAGGGGATGCACAGGGTCTGCTCCAAGCCCCAAATGCTGCCGCCGTCCAGGGCCCAGGCGAAGTTGTCGAGGTTGGGCGTACGCAGCGCTTGGGTAGCGTACAGGCGCGTAGCGGAGGCTTCCTCGTTGGTCAGATACCCGGAGCCGAGCACCCCCAAAGCCTGCGGACCTTCGGCGGCGAGGGCCCGAATACCCTCCGCCGCCGCCCGCAAGGCGTCTTCCCAGGAAGCCTGCTTGCCGGCTGCCTGCGGCACCAGCAGCCGACGGCTGCTTTGCACGAGGGTACCCGCCTGCCAGCCGCGCAGGCAGAGCCGTCCCGCGCCCGCGGGGTGCACCTGGCTGGGCAGGGCTGCTATCAGGCGTCCGTCAAAAACCTCCAGATGCATGCCACAGCCGCAGCCGCAGAAGGGACAAATCGCGAACTGCCTGCTCATCACGCTACTCCCGGCAACCGGAGGGGGCGTTCACTGCACTGGGTTGTCACTGCCGGTGACCGGTACGGGGATCGTGCTGTCCCCGGCGTGGTGAGTCTCCGCGACTTGCTCTCTCCAAGCCGGCGCCACCAGGATGCCGGCTGCCCCTTACCAAGACTCACCAGGAATAGGACGGATCAGGGAAGCGCAATACACTTCTGCTCACCAGCAGACGAAGTAGTATTTCCCCATCAAGCGCGGGGATTCCTTCTCTAGCGGAAAAATTTTTTTCTGCTCGCGGGCGCCCACACGGCGACAGGGTGCGGGGGGCTCTCCCCGAGGAAGCACGCCCAACCCAGAGGCCGCGCCGGAAAGGGGGACGCCCGGTCAGCCGTGTTGCCCGGCAGCCGCCTCGCGGGGGGGTGAGACCGCCCGCGAGCAGGGTACCTGCCCGGCTCGGATTGAGGGCGCCTAGCGCTTTGCCCGGGAACGGTTTGGATTGTGCAGATGGGGCGTCGTGAGACTGGTTTCGGGGCCCGGCAGGTGGGAGCACCGGGAACAGCGAAGGTGTCGGCATCAACTCCTACCTTCGATGGCTAGTCGGACGAATCCGAGCAGAAAGGGGACCGGTCCGGGAGTCAGAACAGAAAGCGGGCAGCCCGCCGGGAGGGGGTGCCGCTGGGGCTTGCTCCGGGACGCACCCGTGGGGCCATCATTCGATGCAAACAGGAGGCGGATACCTGTGAAAATCTCCCTGTCTCGAGCCTGGACTTGGTGGCTCCCACTCGCCCTGGTGGCGACCTGGCCCGCTCATGCGCAGGAGCCAGTGATTCTCGGACTAGTCAGCGTTGACGCCGAGAGGTACAACGTCGAGTTCCAGGAGTACGACCGGATGATCCCAGTCTACAAGGACAACGGGATCACCCCCGTGCTGGTGGAGATGCGCCCCTTCCTGGGCGGCGCGGCCAGCGCGGAGCAAATCTATCAGGCGCTGAAGCCGCTGCACACGCTGGTTCTCACCACCACCACCGAGGCGCATGAGACCGTACAACTGACGCCGGCGCAGGAAGCCTATGGGAAGATGGTGGGCGAGGCTCTGGCTCGCTTCGTGCAGGAAGGCGGCGGCCTGTTCATCCAGGCCCAGTCAGTGCGTTACCCCAACACGGACGACGAGAAGTACTGGAACGTAGTGCTGGCGCCCTTCGGCGCAGAGATTCTCCACGAGGGCTGTTTTGATCCGACGCGCAGTTTCCAGGGGTTCGACCTCGGACCCGCAACCTATTGGCTTACTCAGAACGTGAAACCCCATCCGATTACCGAGGGGGTACGACGGCTCTGCCTGCCGCTGCACAGGCCAGGCAAGTGGCCGGGTGTGCCCGCGATGCGCTATTCCCCGGAGTGGGAGATTATCGTCTCGGGGGAAAAGGAAGCGAAGAGTTTCGCCTCGGATCACGAGAATGTCTTGCGCCTGGAAAGAGACGGCTCTTACGCCAGCACGCCTCCCGTGGTGGCGGTGCGCCAGTTGGGACGGGGGCGAGTCGTGTCCTTCCCCCTCTCCCCTATCCACAGCGGGATGAACTACCTCAATCCCCTGTGGAAAAACACCGTGGAAACCGCCGGCCACAAGGAAGCCGGGCTGCCCAGTGACACGCTCAAACTGCTGATGCAGGCCTACCGCTGGGCCGGCGAGCCGGCCCAGGCCCTGCCGGAGTTCGGCACCTACGTCGCCAAGCCGTACGCGCCCGTGCGCTTTCCAGAGAAGGTGGACTGGGACCAGTTCACCTTCAACGTCCCGGATGGCGGAGTGGAAGGCTTTCAATATGCCGACGGGCAGAAGATGGAGTTTCTGCCGGCTTCCGACGGCATCCGAGGCATCTTCGGGGCCCGTTCTGCTTACTCGGGCGGCACGGGCACCGTGGCAGAGTACGTACAGGCAGCGAAAGCGATGGGGCTGTCCTTCCTCGTCTTTGCCGATCCTTTGGAGAAACTCACCCCGGAGACGCTGGAAAGTCTGAAAAAGGACTGCCGGGAGGCCTCCCAGGCCGGGGATTTTTACGCTTGTCCCGGGGTCCTGTTTAGTGACGGCATCGGCAATCGTTGGTACTTCTGGGGAGAGAAGGTCATCTTCCCGGCGCCGACCCTGGACAGTTACGGCAAGCAGTACCCGCTCTGGGACGGCCAGCGTGTGCTGCACTACGGAGCCTATGCCGCCAACTGCGCCTACTGCCCCAGCGCGCTGCTCGACTACAAGCGACTGGCTGCCAACGGCGCTCATCGGGAGAACTTGTGGTGGTTCTACCATTATCTGCCCTTCGTCTACGAGAAAGGCAAACTGGTCGCCGACAACTACGAAGAATATCTGTTTGGCCTGCGCGATATACGCTGGGCCGCGCTGGCCTCTTACACGGGTATCGAGGACCCCGCCGAGGTGGCAACGGCCGCCAAGACTTGCGTAACCGGCTTTCGCGACTTGGCCTCGGCTCGCATTTGCCTGAACACCCGTTGCGGGGCCTATGGCGCGGCTTATCAGGGCCGGCAATTTGTGAGCCAGGGCCCCTCGGTAGCCGGTTTCGACGCCATCAACGCGCAGATGGAAGAGAACTGGAAATTCACGCGGGGGGCGCAGCGGGTGCGCCTCAAGTTCGTGGCGCGTTCGCCTATCGGGATCCGCGAGGTCAAGGTGCATGACGCCGATACGGCGGTTATCCGTCGCTTCCTGGGCAACGGCGCCAAGGAGCTGGCGCGGGAGTTCGAGGTGGTGAACGACCAGCAGCACTACCTGACGCTGGAAGTCATTGACACCGCCGGCAAGCGGGCTATCTCGTGGTATATCCTCGTTTTCAGTTACAAGCAGGGCCTCTTCCGCTGCGGCGACAATCTCAACATCCTGGGCGCTACCGGCCTGCTCTGGCATCCCGACCGCAACGAGATGATGACCGCCGCCAAGCAGTGGGAAAACGGGATGGACTTTACCATCCGCGGCTGGGACGCCGGCGGGTATTTGTGCCCCATGCCGGCTGCTCTCCTGCTGGACAGCATCACCACCACCGAGGGGACCTACCCCCAGTTCCGCAAAGACGGGATTACCGGCAAGATCCTGGACATGTCCCTGAGTTCCTACAACCTGCAGATTGCCACGCAGAAGATGACTATGCTCTCCGAGCCGTACGATACGGAGAGTCGCCCAACCCCTGCTTTGGCCTCGCCGCCCCGGGACCTGGGGCCGATCAAGTACTACCAGCGCAGCCACACCATCTACGCGCCCATGACCGGCACCGACTGGTACACGGCCTGGAATTACCGGCGGCCACGCGAGGGCGCCCGCGACTACCGCGGCGGCCTGATCTGGCACGAGGGGGAGATCCGCTTCACCCAGGATGTAACCCTGAAGGGGAACGTGCCGATTCCGCTGGTGCGCATGTCCTGCCCCACGGACCTTGAGAAGGGCTGGGGCAGCACCGTCATCGTGAACGAGGGCAACGGCACCACCCGGGTGGCCGTGGTGCGCGACGAAAAGAAGCCGGTAATCGTCAGCGGACGACTCCATCCCGGCGGGTACGTCACGCAGATGCCCTCCCTGGTCGGCTACCTGGGCTTCCTCGTGGGGCAGCCCCTGATCGATATCCTCGGCATCGTCTTCGCCGTCGCGTTCCTGGT
>CALFVE010000403.1 GCA_937928475.1 uncultured bacterium
GGTGCCCATCCTGGGGCGCATCGCCATGGACTGGTGCTGTCTGGGCCTGACCGATGTCCCGGAGGCTCAGGCCGGCGCGGAAGTCGTTCTCCCCTGCCGGCGATTGATGGTGGACGGGAGAGTACCAAGGCTGGTGCGCGAGCCGTCCTGAGGGGCCCTGGCAGACACGGCGTGGCAAGTCGGCAAACTTTGCCCTGATTATTCTCGTCAGCAAGAGCAACCACACCACCCAGGAGTTTCCATGAGCGACAACGAGGGCCTGCTTTCCGAACTGGCGCGCCTGCGGCGCCAGCGCAACGCGGTGATTCTGGCGCACAACTACCAACTCCCCGAGATCCAGGACGTGGCCGATTTCCTGGGCGACTCCCTGGGCCTGTCCCGCCAGGCGGCGGCGACCGACGCCGACGTCATTGTCTTCTGCGGCGTGCATTTCATGGCCGAGACCGCCAAACTCCTGTCGCCGGGCAAGACGGTGCTTATGCCCGAGCCGCGCGCCGGCTGCCCCATGGCGGATATGATTACACCCCAAGGGCTGCGCGAGTTCCGGGCTGACTATCCCGGCGTGCCGGTGGTGGCCTACGTGAACACTACCGCCGCCGTGAAAGCCGAGGTGGACATTTGCTGCACCTCGGCCAACGCCCCGGCGGTGGTACGCTCCCTGCCCGACGAGCGCGTCATCTTCGTGCCCGACCAGTATCTGGCCGACTGGGTGGCCAAGCAGGTGCCAGAGAAGGAGATCATCCGCTACCCCGGCTTCTGCCCCACCCACATCGCCATTCGGCCCGAGGACCTGCGGCGCCTCAAGGAGGAGCACCCGCAGGCGGCGGTGGTGGCGCATCCCGAGTGCCCGCCGGACATCCTGGCGATGGCCGACGCGGTGCGCTCCACCAGCGGCATGGTCAAGTTCGCGGGCGAGACCGAGGCGCGGGAGATCATCGTGGTCACCGAGGTCGGGCTGGTTTATCGGCTGGAGAAGGAGCATCCCGAGAAGACCTTCTACGGCATCGGCACCGTGATCTGCCAGAATATGAAGATGACCACCTTGCCCAAACTGGTGGCTTGCCTCCTGGAGATGACCGGCGAAATCACCATCCCGGAGGAAATCGCCTCCCGCGCTCGCCAGGCGGTAGAGCGGATGATCGCCCTGGGATAAGGGAAATAGGCGCACACGCCTGCGGCAAAATATCTGGCCAAGGGTGACAGGCAAGCAGGAAACTGTCGAAGGTCTGTCGAATGCGTTACCCAAGTCTGACGCAAGGAGAGGTGGCTGCCATGAGATTGACTCAGGGAGTGCTGCTTTCACTAGTTTTGGGATTGCTGATAGCGCTGCTGGTGGCGGGGGTGGTTGCTCCCGCCGCGGCGCAGGCACCGGGGCTGGAGCGCAAGATCGTGGTGTTTCAGGACCGATATGTGAACGCTCCGGCGCAGGAGGCCCTGCTGCGGGCGGTGGGCGGCGTCACGGTCAAGCCGCTACCCCTCATCAACGCTTGGGCCGTCTATCTGCCCGCACCCGCCGTGGGCGCTCTGCAGCGCCACGCCGAGGTCCGGCGGGTCGACCCCGATGTGCTCGTCTACGCTCTCGAAGGCTCCCCGAGCGTCGGGACGCTCGCTAAGCCGGCGCCCAAGCCTCCTCCCCCTCCGCCGGCTCAGGTTATCGCCTGGGGCATCGCCCGTGTACTGGCTCCCGAGGCCTGGCCCTGGAGCCGAGGAACCGGCGTGCGGCTGGCCATCGTGGACACCGGCATTGACCTGGACCACCCTGACCTGCAGGCGAATATCAAGGGCGGGGTGAACGCCATCAACCCGCGCAAGAGCGCCGACGATGACAACGGCCACGGCACGCACGTGGCGGGGATTGCCGGCGCCCTGGACAACGCCATCGGTGTGGTGGGCGTGGCCCCGCAGGTCTCGCTGTACGCGGTCAAGGTGCTGAGCCGCTCGGGCAGCGGGTTCCTTTCGGACGTCATCGAAGGCTTGCAGTGGTGCGTAGGTCAGGGCATCCAGGTGGTCAACATGTCCCTGGGCACCAGTTCGGATGTTCAGTCGTTCCACGACGCGGTCGCGGCGGTCCACGCGGCCGGCATCGTGCAGGTAGCCGCCGCGGGGAACTCCGGGATAGGCAGCGCCGACTATCCTGCCGCCTATCCGGAGGTCTTCTCGGTATCGGCAACCGACAGTTACGACAACCTGGCTTCGTGGAGCAGTTGGGGCAAAGTGGACCTGGCCGCGCCGGGGGTCAACATCCTCTCCACCTATAAGGGCGGAGGCTACGCAACCATGTCAGGCACCTCGATGGCTACCCCGCATGTGGCGGGCGTGGCGGCCCTGCGCCTGGCGGTGTATCCGGACGAGACGCCCGACCAAGTACTGGCGGCGCTGCAAGCCGCAGCCCTCGACCTGGGACCGGTCGGGAGTGACCCCTACTTCGGAGCCGGACTGGTGCAGGCGCCGGGCGCGGTGCAGTAGCCGCGAACGCACCGAGGAGGCGTGACGCTGGGAGGCGGCCGCCAACCGCCCCACGGGGCGGGCGAGGTCGCGCGCCAGCGGCCACTCGCCCGCGAGCCACATTGAAGTCAGCAAGGGCGGAACCCTCGGGTTCCGCCCTTGTCCTCACTGTCGTTCCCGCTGCT
>CALFVE010000404.1 GCA_937928475.1 uncultured bacterium
CCCAGGATGGGCCGCCCGCCCTCCCAGGCCCCCGGGAGCGGCTCCCCGTTCGGCCCCCGGCGCAGGGCCTCTTCCCGCTCCCGCTCGGACAACTTCGGGGTGCCGTGGGCGCGCATCCCGAAGCGCAGGCCGTATTTCAAGGTTAGGTCGAGTATTCCCGCCGGCGTATTCTCAGTCACGGAGCCGTTCTGCATTCCGTGGGCGGCCAGGTCCTGGAGCACCATCTCCTGCCGGTAGGGATTCCCCGCGCTGGCGCCCGCTACGCCAAAGAAGAAGGTGGGGTCCTCCTGCCGAGGACGAAGGAAGATCTCGCTCTCCCACAAGGTCACGTCCTTGTCGGCATTGGCCGGCGTGACCCGCAGGCGGTAGTCCCCGCAGGCCAAGTCGGCGGTGCGGATCTCTCCCGCCGCCGGCTGGCTCTGATCGGGCCAGTCCACTGCGGTCGCCTCTCCCTCCTCACCCTCCCGCTGCAGTCGGAGCAGTACCGCGCCCAGACCCGCCGAGGTCTTGGCCGTAGCCTCGATCCGCACCGCAATCGTCTCCCCCCGGTAGAAGCAGCGCCGGTCGCGAGGCGCATCCAGAACCACGCGCAGCGGCTTCTCCTCTTCGCCCGCCACGCGGAGGCCCGGCGGCGCCTCCACCGGTTTTCCGGCATACAGGGCGAGTCGGTAGGCCGACTCCTGCGCCGCCGGGTTATGGTAGTCCGTGCCCTTGTGGGCGAAGATGAGCCCGCTCCAGGGGTGCAGCGGGCTGTAGTTCTTGAACCAGCACACGGCCAGGTCGGAGTCGGCGTAGTCGGAGTGAAAGCCGGAGAGGGCCGCGGTAACGTCCTCCGGATAGGCGGCGATCGCCGAGGGCCCGACCTCCCCCAGTCCCCAGGCGCGGCCTAGGTCGGTCAGCGCCACCGGGCTCTGGTTGCCCCAGCAGCCCAGGTTCCAGCCGCCTCGCACCCCGGTCATGGCGGTCAGCCCGCCCTTGCTGAATACCTGTGGGTGCGTCTCATCCTGGGCATAGTAGAAGGCTACGTCCCCCAACCAGACCACCCGCCCTCCGGCCTCCAGATACTTGCGGATGGTGCTCATTTCCGGCTGGTCTTCCCAGACCGAGGCCGGGCAGATGCCGTGCGTCATCACGCAGACGGTGCCGTAGGCGCTTTCCCGGGTCATCTGCCGCATCCACTCTCCCAAGGTCGGCGCGTCCAGTACCTGGAAACCGTTCGCGCCCAGGTACTCGGCCACTATCTCGGGATGAACACTCCAGGCCGTGTCATAGCGGCGGTCGTAGTAGACCACCTTCTCGCGCCAGGTTACCGGCCCCCCTTGGAAGGTCCCGGGCGGAGGCGCGGGCGCTCCCGGCTGGGGCAATTGCGCTGAAAGATACTCGGGAACAAACCCGTACTCGGCGCGGGCCCTTTCCTGCTCCTGCCAGGCAGCCAGCCGTTCGGGCGGGGCAGGCCCCAGAGAGGCCTCGTCGGCCTCAGCCCGACGGTCGGCCATGATCGTGAGCCGGACCGGCCCCGCCTGCTTTTGCTCGAAGGTCAGCGAGTACTGCGCCCAGTCAGCGCCCAGTTCGCCTCGCCGGCGCAGGCTATCGGCACAGAGGATGATAAGGCCCTCGCCTCTGGCCCATACTTTGAACTCATAGAGCCCGGCAGGCAACTCCACGGTCTGCCGGGCGGCGGCCAGGCGTCCCCAACTGCTGACCGCCAGCCGCAGTCCGGCCGCCCCTTGCCGTGCCGCGCCTGCCTCCTGCCGAACTGTGATGCCGTCGGCATAAGGCGGCCCCGGCGGGATGCTCCAGCCCCCCGCCACTGCCTCCCGCGGCAGGTCTTGCCCGACTTGAGCCTCCAGGCCGGGGTCGCCCAGTTGCTGAGCAACCGCTCCCCCAGCCAGCCAGAGAGCGATTGCAGCGGCACACAACAGCAGGCGAGTGCCGCCTCGCCTGATCAGAATGCGCATGACCCAACCTCCCTCGCTTGTCCGGCGTGTGCGACTTTGCCAACAAGCACGGCGGCGCCTTATCCCGCTGCTTTAGGGCCTCAGTTCATGTACTGCCATCTCTCGCCGTCAAAGACCGCCAGGCCGGGCTTGCCGCTTTGCGTGTTCGTCCCATCGTCCAGGGCTACGTCGCCCCGCTTCGGACTGGCGATCTTGCTGGTGTCCACCGGAGGCAGATTCAGCAGCAGGCTGCCCGCCGCGCTGCCCAAGTACTCCCGTCGCACCCCCTCCTCGTCCAGCGCCGTCAGGCGACTCCGCGTCAGCGTCCCCTGGAAATCCGCTCGCCGCGCCAAGGTCAGGTCGCACCCTACGCACCCGCCCTCCACTACCATCAGCGGCGTCTGGCCCTTCTTCTCCTCCGACTCCGAGATGATGATCCAGTTGCGCGTCACACTGCTGTTTATCAGGCTCCCGAAAACCAGGGCCGGCAGATCCTTGCCCTCGTAATTGATCAGTTGATTGTCGCTGATCACCCAACTGTCGGCGCTCTCGGCTCGGATCAGGTTCTGCTTCGCGCCGTAGCAAGTGTTGCCCACGAACTGCGTGTGGATGGTCCTCCCCGTCGCCAGCAGCAGATACGTCGCGCTGTTCTCGAACCGGTTGTTCATCAGGTGAACTTCCTTGACCGGACTGCGTGTGCCGTCCAGCCAGAGCAGCGCCTTCACGCCGCCCACCCCGAAGTCGCAATCGGTCAGCGCAAAGTCCTCCGCCCAGCCCTGGACGTAGATGCAGGCGCCCTCCGGGTTCTCCTTCGCCGGGGGATGCTGCATGAACAGGCAACCGTGCAGCCGCTGGTCGGCGTTGCTGCCGATCTCCACTATCTCCCCCGCATAGGGACTGACGATCCCTGCGAAATTGCGGTAGGTGAAGACGAAGCAGTAGGCGTCGGGGTGGCT
>CALFVE010000405.1 GCA_937928475.1 uncultured bacterium
CACAGGCGGCCTTTGGGATCGAGGGCCATTCCCCGGGGTTCCAGCATGCCGGCGGGGTCGTAGCGCCCAATCGGGGGCCGCCCGCCTTCTTTCCCGATGCTGCGCACATACTTACCGTCGGCGGTAAACACCGAGACGTTCTGGAGCCGGCCGCGATTAGCAACATAGATGGTCCCGTCGGCTGCCACCGCCAAGCCAGCAGGGCTGTCCACCCGCTCCGTAATCAGGGGCTTCACCGCGCCGGCAATAATGGCGACCACCTGGCCGGCGCTGACGGCCAGCAGAGAACCGTCCGGTCGGGCCGCGAGCGCTCCCGGAGCCGGCACCGCCCAGAAACGCAGGAAAGTCCCCTGATTGGCATCATACACGGCAATCGCGTCGCGGGCGGCGTAGGAGGCGTAGACGTGCCCGTCAGCGTAGGCCAAGCCAGTGACCAGGTTGGTCTGGTCGTCTCCCTCGGGCGGAGCGAGGAAGGCGCTACCGTTGCCGTAGGATAAGGGACGGCCGTCCTTGAGGTCATAGCAGCGGACCTCAGCGCCTTCCCCAGCGAAGATGCGCGCTCCGTCGGTCGCGAGTTCGTTGACTGACTTCAAGATGCCCCAGCGCTTCTTGCCCTCACTGTCGGTGCGAATGATGCCCCAGCCGGCCTCCGCGACGTTCCAGGCCAGCACCATGTCGCTTCCCGCCAGGCAGACCGCACTCGGTACGCCATGGTCACCGCCCCAGCCGCCGGTGTTGTCATCGGTCTTCCAGGGGGGCTGGCCGGAGTTGTGCACGGAAAGCACGTATTCCGTGGTGAGGGGCTTGTGGTATAGACCCTTCCAGGTATAGGTCCCAGGCGGCAGCGGCTGGCCCAGGTTGTCCAGGCCGTCCCACTTCTCCACCACCCGGCCGTTCAGGCGCGGCGCCTGGGCGGCCAGCGTCCGGACCACCTCGTTGTCAGCGTTGAAGAGGGCCAGCGACACCTGACCCTCCTCGGGCAGGTCATAGGCGAAGGAGAGGGGCAGCGGCTTCTCTGGGGGTAAGCCCTCCTCCACGAGTTCCCGCGGCAGGTTGCCCGTGGGGGAGAAGATCAACTTGCCCCAGCAGCCCGCATTCTGGTACGGAAAACCGGGGAAGGCCATGAGGTCGTAACCCCAAGCGCTATAGCCGGCGGTCTTCAGGCCATCGGCGCGGCCCCAGTTGAATTGCAGGGTGGCGGCCACCACGTCGTTGGCCTTCGGCGGTTGCTTCGCCGCTAGTGTCGCCCAGGGGATGCGGTACTCGAAGCTGTAGCCGCGGCCGTCAGCCGCCAGGTGGTAGGCCGCCTCAAACATTTTCTTCGGCATCACCCCGAATTTCTCTGCTCCGGGCAACAGGTCCCCGGTCATGCCGCTGACCACGTGCAGGTTCGGCTCCTGGCGGTCGGTGTAGTACCACAGCAACAGGTGCACGAGTTGGTCATTTTTGGTCCGATCCCAGGTGGTCGCGTTGACGGGATAACCGAGCGAGGGATCGAGTACCATCCGGAACTGGAAGGAATCTGCATCCCAGGCGAAGTCGCCCTCGGCTTCGGGGGAATGGCGATTCATCATCGGGGTGGGGTCACGCACGTCGGCTCCCAGGTACAGCGCCTCGGCGTCATACATAACCGCCACGTGCCCGCTTTGCACCTCGCGAGTGGCGGCCATCACGTAAACGGTGATGGCCCCGGACAGGTCCCAGTCCTGGAGATTGCCGTCAATGACGACCTTGCCGGGGGCCGGCATCGCGAACATGCGCTTGTGCCTCCCCCAGCCGGTCTCCTGGGCGTACAGCGATGAGGCAGTCAGCAGCAGCAGTCCCACAGCCAGGTGCAATTGTCTCATATTGGGTACACTCTTCAGGAGTTTAAACGCCAGTTCATAAGGGCAAGGCAAGCGCTGCCAGTAGACCGCACCGCGGCGTTCGCTGGGAGGTACTCCTCGCAGGACACAAACTCCTTCTTGACCTGGGTCTCTCCTGACACTTCGAAGGTGAGTTGCCAGGGTTCTTCCACTCAGCCTCTACTCGATGTGGACGACCGCCAGGGCCAGAGCCGGGGCCGGCAGCGGCGTGGCGCGCACGCAGCGCTCGCCTTCAAACTCTAGCAGGCGAGCGTTCCTCCAATCGCAGGCAAACAGGTGCCCGGTGGCGAAATCCACCGCCAGCGCCCGCGTCTGCGCCGGCGCCGGCACGGGAGCGCCCAGGCGACCTGCGTCGAGGTCAATCGGGTACGCCTCCCAGCGCTCCGCGTCAATCACCACCAGGCCCTTTCCGGGCAGGTCTACACAGGGCGTGGTGAACTTGACGGTCTCCATGGTCGCGATTACCTTGCCCTCCGCGGGGTCCACCACGGCCACTTTCCCCGGCAGCGAAGCCACGAGCCGCTTACCCTCCGGCGCCGGGCAAACGCCATTCACGACATCGGGCAGGGTGATCTCCCGGCGCGGCCGGCGGGTCGCCAGGTCTAGCTCAATGAGTTTTGACCCAAAATATGACGCGATCCAGAGCGTCGCCTCCTCGGCGGAGAGCGCCAGGCCCGTGGGGTAGGCATCTGCACCGGGCACGACCTCGGCCTCCAGGCGCAACTCCGGCAGGGAGAAGATCTGCAGGCACCCCGGCCCCTCGCAGGCGACGTACAGTTCCTTTCGCTGCCGCGAGTACGCCAGCGCCGCCGGATGATGAGCGGTCGGCAGGATGGCCAGTTGGCGACCGTCCGGCGCATAGGCCAGCAGCCGGTTGTCGCCGTAAGCTGCCCCGAAGACCACGGTTCCCGCCAATGGCGCGGCCGGCGACTTGGGTTCGGGTGGGGTCGGGTCAGGCTCTGGCTTAACACCCTCCAGTGCGCGGTACGCTGCCAGGTCCCGGGTATCTCCCGTGCGGGCTATCTCCGTCTCACTCATCCCCCAGGCCCGAAGCAGCGCGACTGCAAACAGCCGCCCGCCGGCGTCGTTAGGGTGCCACTGGTTCGCCATGAGGGTGAAGCGAGGGAAGGCCGAGCGGGTGAACGCCGCATAGACATCTGCGAAGATCGCCTTGCGTTCCTCAGCGACTTGCCGCAGGAGCGCCGAGTTGATGGCCATGGTATGGTCGAGCGCACTCGCACGGTCGGTGGCGTGCATGCAGAAAAAGTCAGGACCGAGCGCTTCCGCATACGGCATCATGCCCGTGGGGGAGGCGCACACCACCTGCGTCCCCCGTTCCTGCAGGCGGCGGATCATGGTGTCGCAGGCTTGCGCGAACTCCTCTGGTTTCACTAGCATGCCGTCGTTAACCCCGAAGGCCAGCACCACCCAGTCCGGCGCCAGGGCCAGCACGTCCAGGTCCAGCCGCGCTACGCCGTATATACTGCGGTTGAGGCTAATCCCTGAGTTGTACACGGTGAGGTTGCCGTCCGGGAAGGCCCGGTTGAGAATGCGCACCAGGTGCCGCCCGTAGAATTCCTCCTCAGTGATGGAGTCCCCAAAAAGCACGATGGTGTCGCCGCGTCGCAGGCGGCAAGTCGGCGAGACCGGCTGCGGCGCACTCGCCGTCGGCTCCGGCGCCGGGCGCCAGACCAGGCCTTGCAGGTCAACGTGATGCCCCACCAGGGGTTCGGTCACTCGATTCAGGGCGTGGAGGCGGTGCTCGGGGCGGAAGCGCAACTCCAGCGTGTGTTCTCCACCCGCCAGGCGAATCGGTGGCTGTACGTGCTCGTAGCGGCTGGCAGGGTGTTCGAACACTTGCTGCAGACGGAGCGCTGGGCGCTCCGCTCCTCCATCTACTACCCAGGAATACCGGGACTGCCCTCGCGAGCCGGGTCCCTTCCCCCCTTGGAGCACCAGGCTATACAGGGCATTTTGCGCCTCCGGTGGGATGGTGAAGCGGTACCGCAGGAAGTAGTATGCTCCACCCGGAGGAGCCGCCTCCGCCGTATCGAACGCCAGCGAGGCCCCCTTCAGGTACTGGGCTACGCCGGGGATGTTCGTGGCCACGTATTGGGGCAAATCCACCGAGACATCCTGGGCGGTCGCCGCGCAGGCCAGGACGGAAATGCAGGTCACTAGGCAAATGGCGAGAGTGGTGGTCATCACTGCAATCCTCGTAGACGGTCGGCACTCGCTGACCCGGGCGGCAGTCCTCGGTGCCCTGATTCGGATCTCGGCCAGGAGCACGCTGGGGATGTGCACCGCCTCAGGGGGGAATTCCTTCTGTGCTCGAGCTGTGTGCGCGCCGGGAACGCCGGGCCGCCGGCGCCGTTTCACTTGCCGGCCAGGGGACGAGGGAAGGTTAGCTCTGGCCCGGGGGTGCAAGTCCCTGTCATGGCAACTGCCGCTTCCTGACCTCGGAGCAGAAGTCGGTCCCCCCGCGCTTGCGCGCTCCTCAAGCAGGAAGGCGGGTACGGCGGCGCGAAGGAAGGACGGAGCAGCGGCGGCGAAAAACCGGCCAACCATGCCCCCGGACTACTCGTAGAGACGGCGGAATTCAACGCCTTGCCGTCGGGAGGTGCTCCTATGCGTGCATCCGTCCTCCTGGTCGCCTGCTCTCTTTCGTTGGTGGTGGCCGGCGCTGCCTGGGGCGCGAATCCCTCGCTGCTGATCTGCTCTCCGCGGGGGCCCGCCCACGGCTACGCCGACCTCAACTACCTAGAGGAACTCCACGAGGGCGGTATAGAGGTGGACTACACCGAGACCCTGGCCGACGTGACTTGGGATCGGGTCAGGCAGTACAATGTGCTCATCGTCTACCTCACTCCCGATGTCTCCGTTAATGTGCCTCCTCCTCCTGAACCCTCCCCCGCGGAACGAGCCTTTGTCGAAACGATAATGCGCTTCGTGCAGGCCGGGGGAGGGGTATTGCTTTTTGCCCCCGAGAAGAACAACCATCGGCAAGCGCTGCTCCCCTTTACCGAGGCCTGGGGTGCCCGGCTCCCGGCCGAGACTATCCAGGAGACCAACCCGGATTTCATCGGCCCTCAGACCCACGACCCCCAGGGCACCCCGCTCGCCTACACCGACCAGATCCTGCCCTCGCCGGTGAGCGAGGGCGTCAAAGGCATCTGGTACCCCTGCCGCACAGCCTACAACGCCGCCATGGGTGGCCCGATCTTTGTGGACGACAACTGGCAGGTCGTCGTCAAGGCTTCCCCTACCGCGGTCACCAAACCCGTAGACATGAGCAACTCCACGCTGGCCATCCCCAACCCCTTCGTGCGGCCAGAGGGCGTGCTCTCGCCACCGCTATTCGCCATTCGCACGGTGGGTGCCGGGCGCGTGGCGCTGATCAACCAGTGGCCGCAGTTCTCGCTGGGCTCCGGGACGCGGTACATCTTCAACCGCGAGGTGCTGGAACGAGGGATCAAGGGGAAACCCAGCGACTTCGGGCGGCTGCTGCAGAACACCTTCCGGTGGCTGGCGGCGCCCTCCCTGGCGAGCGGAGCGGTCGGCGGCTTTGTGACCAAGCCATAGCGGTTGCTGCCTCCCAACTGGCGTGAGGAGGTCAAGCAGGAGTACCTGGACGAGACCTGGCCCTACGAT
>CALFVE010000406.1 GCA_937928475.1 uncultured bacterium
CACCTCCACGTGGGTAGATAGCCGCACTCCCTCCTCGTAACTCCCCAGGGTGCCATAGCCCGGTATGGTCTGCCCGCCGGCGTACAGCGTCGTCTCGCTCTGCAGCCAGGTGACGGTCGGCCCCCGGGCCTCATTGTTGGCCGTCACTGTCCCGCTGATGCGCGCATAGGTGGCCGCAGGGGTGCGGGTCACCGGGGCGGAGGTCGCCGCCAGCGCCGCAGCGTCTGCCACCGCCTGGGCTCGCTGGGCGCCGATCACCACCCGCCCCAGGTCCAGGCTGAAGGCGGCCAGCCCCATCAACGCCAGCAGCGCCATCGCCATCAGTGCGTAGATGGATCCCCCCCGCGAGGAACCCGGTTTTCTGCTCAGCACCATCAAGCGAGCACCCCCCTCACCAAATCGTCTCACGAGAGGCATCGGCCGATCTGGGGGGCAGCAGGTCAAGCCTTGCTCACCGAATTGTAATCAGGGGGTATATACCCGCTCTTTTGCCTGAGTAAACCTGGAGCGAAGGCTTAATTTTGGCACCAAAGGCCGCAGCGCGACGACACCTCTGCCCGTTGCCCACAATCCACCACCCACCAGCGACCACCCACCAACGACTACCCACTACCCACTACCCACTACCGACTGCCTCTTCATACATCGCTAGCACGTTCTCCAGCGGCGTCCCCGACTGGATGTTGTGGCAGGGCGCAACGATATAGCCCGTTCCGTCCGACCCCAGCAGTCGCATATTCTCCCGCACCTCCCGCCGCACGTCCTCGGGTCTGCCGAAGGCCATCACCGATTGCGTATCCACCGCCCCGTGGAAGCACAGCCGGTCCCCATACTCCGCCTTCATCCGTGCCCGATCCATCCCCGCGCAGCGCCACTGAATCGGGTTGAGCACCTCCACCCCCATCTCCACCAGATCCCCGATGATCTCGAATATCCCGCCATCGTCATGGTGAAAGACGATCAGCCCAAACTCCTTGGCCAGCCTGATCGCCTCGCGATAGTGCGGCCAGAAGATCGTCCGGATCGTCTGTCGGCTCATCACCAGCCCGTTCTGGCAGCCGAAGTCGTCGGTAACCTGGGTCAGGTCAATCAGCCCTCGGCAGGCCTCGAAGAGCAGCCGGTGCTGCCGCAGGCGGTAGTTCATGGTGCGCTCCAGCACCGCCTCGATGAGTTCCGGCCGCAGCGCCAGGTTGAGCAGCGCCCTCTCCTGCCCAAACAGCGTCCACAGGTCCACAAAGGGCGCGATATAGCCGGCCTCCACCACGTAGCGCTCCCGTTTCTCCTCCGCCGCCCGTGCCGCCGCCGCGAAGTCATACTCACTCGGATCTTCCCAGTCGAAGTCGTCCAGTTGGCTGACCTCGGTGACTTCCTTCAGGGGATAGTGGACCTGCTCCCAGTACGCCCCACCGGTGGGCAGTTTGACCTCTTTTCCGTACGCGCCCCACAGACCCACCGGCGTGCCCAGCGGCGACTCCCGCCGCTCCCGCGTCGAGGGCGCGCCGACCGCGACGATCCCGTCAATACCCAGCGCATCCCGGATTGCCGTGTCATCGTCCGTGCCGAAATGTTCTTGCAGCATCCGCCATACTTCCGGCGTCGCCCAAATGTCGCAGGGCAGGCGGTCCACCGGCTGGTGCCGGATTGCGGCCAGCATTCTCTCGCGCGGCGTCATGCTCATAATCTCCTTCCTGGAAGGCGCTTCCCCTCCCGCGCCTACTCCTGCTCCTTCGGCCGCGTCTCCACCACCACGCACCGGTCCAGCGGCAGGGCCGAGCGGGCCAGGGCTTGCACCTGCTCCGCCGTGACCCCGTGGATGCGCTGCGCGTACCCCAGACAATGGTCATAGCCTAGCCCGTAGAGTTCATCCAGGGCCTGCGTTTGCGCCCGGCCGCCGGGATCGGCCAGCGACAGCGCCTGCCCAGTGATCAGCCGCCGCTTCACCTTGTCCAGCATCTCCGGGGCCAGCGGCTGCTCCTGCACGGCCCGGATGGCCGCCTCCAGGCCCTCCCGCACCGGCGCTGCCTTCCCGGGCAAAGCCCCCGCCCACAGTACCGCCGAGCCAGGGTCCAGCCCTGGGATGAAGTAAGCCCCCGCCCCGTAAACCAGCCCCGCCTGGCGCAGCGGCGTGAAGATCGGCCCCAGCGTACTGTCCCCCAGGTAGCCGAAGAGCACTTCCCACACCGGCAGGTCCTCATCGCTCACCCGCGGCCCGCGCCAGCCGTAGCAGATGACCACCTGCGCCTGGCTTCTCTCGACCTCCCGCGCCACTCGCTCGGCGGGCGGGGGATCGAGCGCCGGAGCCGCCGGAGGTTGACCAGCGGCGCGCCAGTCACCGAGGTATCTCTCCGCCAAGGCCTGCGCCGCCGCCGGCTCCAGATCCCCCGAGACCACCAGCACCGTCCCCTGCGGAGAAAAGATCGCCCGGTGGAAGGCCACGAGGTCTTCCCGCGTAAACGACCGCACGGCCTCCGCCGTCCCTTGCTGTGGCCAGCGGTAGGGATGGCAGAATGCCCGCGCTCCC
>CALFVE010000407.1 GCA_937928475.1 uncultured bacterium
GCGTTTGCCGGAGGCCTGGGAGGCAGGAGGAAGCCGGTTGATCAGATCTCCACATTTTCTGCCGCCACGGAGGAGGAAGGAAATGCATCCTCTTGCGGCGCACCTACCCCCGTCCGCGCCATCAGAACTCGTCGCCAGTGGAACCCGCCCCACGCGGAAATGGTTTGAGTTATCAACTTTTTTCTACCGGAGGACATCATGCCCGATATATCATGCCTGAAAAATTGTTTGCTGATGGGGCTGCTTCTCACTGCGGCGGTCGCCACGGCCGCGAGCGTCACTCCGACTACCCCCGCCGAACTGCCTGCGGACGGGGTCATTACCCTCACCGACTACGGCTACCGCGATTGGGGGCCGGAGCCGATCTCCTACCCGCTGGCGGGCAAGTGGAAGCCGGGCGCCTTCGAGGTGGTGGACGCGGAAGGCAACCCGGTGCCCTTCCAGGTGGACGGCCAAACCCTCACCTTCATCGCCTCCGTCCCCAACGGAGGCACCAGCCGGTACACGCTGCGAGAGGCGGCAGCGGCCGGTCAGACCAGCCGATCCACGCTGCGGGTCACGACAGCCGGCCAGGAACTGGTGGCGGCCAATGAATTCCTGGAGGTACACATGCCTGCGCCCGGTAAGCGTGAGTTTCAGCCAGCGGCAGCGGCCCAGGAGGCAACCCCGCCGATCCTGCGCTGGGCGCCGGCAGGAACGGCTCCCGTCGGCGGGGCGCGCTTCGTCACCGCCCGCAAAGTCACCAACCAGGCCTTCAGCATCGTTCGCCAGGGCGCAGCGCTGTTCGAGTACGAGGCCCGCTATCGGTTCGAGCCCCAGGGGGAGTACGTCTGGCGGCTGCGGCTGTCACCGGGGAGGCCTCTCGCCATCGTCACTGAGGAGTTCGACTTCGGGGCAATCACGGGCGGCGAAGACCTGCTTATGCTCGACCTGCACGCCGGCTGGAAGCCGGAAAACGTGGCCTGGGTGAACGGCGCGGGCGAGCAGCAGCTGCCGAACCTGGGCAAGTCGGGGTTCGACGCGTACGTGGAGAGCAAGCGCACTGCGCAGGCGGCCGAAGCCCCGGTGGGCGGGGTGGGAGCCGCCCCCACGCCTTACAAACCAGAAGACGATCTGGTGCTCCTAGAGTTGATCTACCCCGGCGGGCGCTGGGGAGCGCTCAAGGGGGGCATTCAGGTCTGGGACGGCGACCCCGACCAGCCGGGCGAGGGACGCAGCCTCGGTCTCGTCCCTCTGCACACCGGCTCCTGGCGCCGCAGCATGTCGCTGGTGTCCTGGTACAAACCGGGCGTCGGCATCACAGTGGGCTTGCCCATAAGCGTGCGCTACTCGCGCTGGTCGCTGGACGTGACCGACGACCACTCGCCTTTCTCCACCCACGAGCACGATCCGGGCCTGAGCCCGACCTACGGCCGGCGGGTCTGGGGACTTCTGGTGGGACCGGGGATGGAGACGGCCCAGGCCCGCTACGGGTACGTCGGCCTTGATCGCTACAAGAACTGGATCATCGAGCGGCCCGAGCCGGCCAACCTCGACCGCCGCCTGCCGGCCACCTATCCGGGCGCCTTCTTCTCCCCCGAGCAGGTGGCGAAACTGAAGCCGGTGCTGGACCAGCACCCGGACGCGGAATACCTGAGGACCTGGTATCTATTCAGCGGCCGTACGGAAGACGCTGTCAGCCACGCACAGCGGGTGATTGACGGCCTGAAGCGACCCTACGGGGAGAACGATTTCTTCCTGGTGGCGCTCTCCAACTATCGCAAGTCTCAGTTCTTGGCCTTCGTCAACCTGGCGGAGGACGCCTTGGCCTGCCCCGACTTGCCGGTGGATTTGTGGCGAGAACTGCGCCGTCGCCTAACGCTGTATGCCTATGTTATGTCTGATCCAGACTTCAACCCGCGCGGTGCCGGCTGCCATCTGGGCAACAACAACATGCCCATCAATCGCACCCTGGCCCTGTCCTACTTCGCGGGCCTGCTCCCGGATCATCCCTGCTATGACTACTGGATGCAGTGCGTGCGGGACTTCGTGGCCTTCAAGTACGGCACCCAGTTCGCGCCGGACGGCCCCAAGATCGAGTGCCCCAGTTACGCCCTGTACAGCCCCTTCCGCACTCTGAACATCTCCCAGAACATCCTGCGCAATCGGGGCATCTACGACTTCGGGCCGGAGGGCTACCATGAGGGGTTCCTGAGGTGGCTGAGCAACCTGAGCATGGCGGATCCGCGCTGGGATGGGTATCGCATCATCCCGGGCATGGGGAACTCCTCCAACCAGTTCGAGAACTTCTGGGGCTTTTCCATGGCCGCCCACGCCGACCGCGATGTGAAGTTCGCCGGCTGGCTGCGGTTCATGAACCGCCTGGCCAACGGCGACATGAAACTGGAGCCGGGACCAAACGGCCACGACCGCCAGACGCCCCACGCCATGTACTACCTTCCCTACATACCGGAGAATCCCGAGCCGCTGGTGACAACCTTCATGCCCACGTACGGCGTGGCTTTCCGACACCAGTTCAATACACCCAACGAGACGGCGATGCTGTTCCGCGCGGGTATGAACTGGGGCCACTGGGACCCGGACCCGCTCAATGTGATTCTTTACGGCAAGGGCGCGCCGCTTTCTCCGGGAACGGAATACCAGTATTTCTCCGGCGAGGGGCCCTGGTCGAACAACGGGATCTATCACAACCAGGTGAAGGTGGGCGCGCGGGACTTGCAGGAGGTTTTTGGCCGGGTGGATGGAGCAATCAGCGACTACGGCTTCGGCGCCCATGCCGACTATGCCGTCGCTGATCGCTTCTACCCCTCCCAGATCTTCCGCGATGGGCAAGGCGCGATGTGGTGGAGGCGACACGTCCTCTTCGTGAAGACCGACCTCACTGATGGGCCGAGTTATTTCGTGATGCGCGACACCTTCCCCGGCGGAGAGCGGCGCCCCACTTGGTGGAACTGGATGAACCTGGAGACGCCCGACCGCATCTCGGTGGACGGGAAGTTTTTCGGCCCCGACGCCGTCATCAATCAGACCATTCCCGAAGAACAGATGCCAGCCCAGCAGGGACAGACGGTAGAGATGCGCACGGATTATGGGGCGTCCACCTGGTTCTGGTTCTCCGAGCCGCGCACGGTGCGCATCCGCATGATCGCCGAGTACGTCCGCCAGGACGGGAAGGGCGGCCACCAGAAGAAGACGGTGGTGGAGATCCCCGGCCAGCCGGGCCAGGACTACTTCTACGCGGTCTACCCGCGGCGCGACGGGGAGGGCACTCCCACCTGCCAGGCGCTGGCCCCCGGCGTGATGAGGATCACCACGAGCGAATCCGAAGACACCGTCTTCCTGGGCGATGTGCCCTTCGCCTGGGACCGCGACGGCCTAGTCTTCACCGGCAAGGCGGGAGCGGTCCGGGTGTACGCCGACCGGGTCGCGCTGTGTCTGAATGCTGGCTCAGGACGAGTGGGTTACAAAGGGTACGTCTTGGAGGGGCACGGCCCCTTCGAGCGCGTCGTCAAACTCGCCGACCTCAAGCCGGGCGTCCAGCAGGTGACCGGCGGCTACGCAAAGCAGGTGAAGACCGAGGACTTGGGGCGCGGAGTCCGGATCAGCGGCGAGGGTCCTTTCACGGCCCGACTGGACGGCGAGACGATCACCATCCGCACCCAGGGCCGATCGCGGGTGCTGTTTATCACTCAGCCGGAGTTTATCGTGCGGCCCCAGTACTGGGTGGACGGGCGCCAGTGGATGGCCTGCTGGACCGACTACCCGGCCAGCGGCTGGGGCACCTACGATAACAGTTGGCTGATCGGTCTGTCGGTTCCCGAGGGGGAGCATGAACTGGTGGTGAGGGACATGCAATTCCCGCCGGTTTGGGCGCGACCCTTCACGCCGCTGATTGAGGGAGTGGTGAGAGACTGAAAAAGCCGCTTGGGGTGCTAGACCGGGCCGCACGCACTCTCCTTCGCAAGACCTGTTTGGCACTCCTTTGCGGAGAGGCCGGCTCAAGGCCCCAGGCCGGCCGCAGGGGCTGAAAGCGGCCCGCATCCGACGCCTACACAGCGCCGCGTCAGGCAGGGACAAGCCGAAGCGGGCCGGTCTCCGTCGTATTTCAGGGGGACCGCACACGCCGAGCGCTCACCGGAGGTTCGATCCGTTTCTCAGAGATCGGTGCGAAGAAGGAAGAACGACAAGCCGATGTTCGCCGAGGGGGATCCGTTGCTTCTCTGATGTGGAGGCCTATGATGAAACTCCTTGTTACCGCCATTGTGATTCTGACCATGGCCTTGGCCCTCGTCGGTATGGCCAGCGCTGACGAGTTCCTCGGTCCTTTCCCTTCCTGGGCCAACGTCAAGACCGACTACGGGGCCGTCGGCGACGGCAAGGCCGACGACACCGCCGCCATCCAACGCGCTCTCGATGACATCCGCAAGCCGGAGTTCCCCAAGCGCGTCCTGTATTTCCCGGCCGGTACGTACCGGCTCACCGACACCGTCAAACTGCTCCGCGAGACGCACAACCAGTCGCAGGGCGTGTGCATCTTCGGCGAGGATCCGGAAAAGACCGTCCTCAAATGGGATGGCCCCGCCGGCGGGATCATGCTGCACTACAATCCTTGGTATGCCAGCCTGGGCCGGCTGACCTTCGACGGCGCAGGCAAGGCCAAGACGGCGATCCAGCATGGCCGGGCCTTTACCACTTACAACGAGATCACCGACCTGATCGTGAAGGACGTTGAATTCGGCATCGAAGCAGGGATGGAGAACGGCATCGCGGAGACGGCCGTGCTGCGCTGCCGCTTTTACCGCTGCTCGCAGGCGGCCATCAGTATCCAGGGCTTCAATTCGCTGGACTGGTACATTTGGCACTGCTGGTTCGAGGACTGTCGGATCGGAGTGACCAACGAGTTCGACGCCGGCAACTTCCACGTCTATGAGAGCACCTTCCTGCGCTCGCGCGAGGCTGACGTGACCATCAAGCACTGCGGTTTTTTCAGCCTGCTGGGCAACACCTCGATCGGCTCCAAGGCCTTCTTCATCGCCAAACGCGCCGACAACTGGACGGACGCCGAAACCTGGGGCGCCAACTTCACTCTGCAGAAGAACACGGTGATTGATCCCCAGGATGCCACCCCTATCCGCATCGCCAACAACGGCCCCATTATGCTGCTGGACAACGTCTTCCGGACCCGGCGCGAGGCGGAACCCAGGCCGGTGGTCTACCATGCCTGCCCCAGCGGCGAGGCCGACCTCATTTCCATCGGCAACACTTTCACGACCCAGAAAGCCCTGGAGGTGCAGGGACGTCTGCACACACTGGACGACCGGACGGTGCTGCTTGCCAGCCTCGCATATTCCGAGCCTACCCCCCACCCCTTCTTGCCCCGCGCCGAGCGGCCGGTCATCGAAGTCCAGGCGGGCGCAGATGCGACGGCCCTGCAGGCCGCCATAAACGAAGCAGCCCAACTCCAGGGGCAGCGCCCGGTCGTGCACCTGCCGGCCGGTACCTATAACGTCCGGAATACGCTGAGTATCCCCGCGGGCAGCGACCTGCAACTGGTGGGCGACGGGGTCATTCAGGCCACTCAACTCAACTGGGCAGGACCCGGCGAGGGACCGATCCTGCTGATCCAGGGTCCGTCGCGAGCCACCCTGCGCTACCTGGGCTTCAGCGGCGGGCGCAACGCCCGGGCGATTGTGGCCGTGAATTGCGACCAGCCCGGCGGCCGGGTATTCATGGAGCAGGGCAACACCAGCGGCTACGAGTACGGGTTGGTGGTGGAAGGACTCGATCAGACTTATGTCGCGCT
>CALFVE010000408.1 GCA_937928475.1 uncultured bacterium
AGCCCTGCCCAGCGATCGCGGTGCCGAACTCCAGAGCCGCCAGGGCGCGCGGTTGGCCCACCGGACGCGCCAGCGGCGCCACCTGCGCCGTGCTCTCTACTCCCAAGGAGCCGGGGTCGCAGACGCGGCGGCGCGCCTCCGGCGCGAGTTCTCGTGCCTTGGCCAACTTCTTCACCTCATAAGTAACCGATTGCAATCAGTGGGTACTTTCCCGCCGGGAGGAGACTTACCTTCTTCCCGAACCGAATGCCAGCCGAATGTTACAGAGGCGTGAACATTCCCCACCTGCAAGGAAAGCGCAGCGCCGGCGCTCCCGCACCGGCGCTCCGGCATGGCTTACGCAGTAGCAGAAACTGACACTAGGAGGGATAGGCCGGGGCCGCCGCACTGACCAGGTGTGCTCAGAACACTACCGAGGCGCTGAGCACATGCGAGTTGGGCATGCCCGCCGGCAGGTTGAGGTAGGCGTAGTCCACCGACCAGCGGCCCACCTGGTGGCCCAACCCTACCGTCGCGATGGCGTCCGCCCCGTTTATCTCGGTGAAGTTCATCACCCCGATTCGGAACCGGCAGGGGCTGCGCCCGATCCTGGTCTCCAGGCCGAAGTTCAACCGCTCCTGCAACTCATTGGTCATGTCGGTCCAGTCGAAATTGAGGGTAGTACCCTCGCTCAGGGGCCAGGACACGCCCAGGCAGTAGGTTGTCCCCACGTCCTCGATGGCCCCGGTCACATCCCGGGCCACCGCTCCCAGCCGGATCGGGCCCTTGCCCTCCTGTGGGAGGCTATGGCTGACCCCGAGGTTCCACTTGGTCTCGGTCAACTCGAAATGGCCGGGCAGGTAGACGCCGCCTACCGGAATCACGTCGCCCTCGGCGTGGAAGCGGGTCACGCTCAGACCCGCCGCCCAGTGGCCCCAGGCATAGCCGCCGCCCAGTTGTACGCCTCGCGCCTCCAGAGGCGCCCGCGGCACTAGGTTGGTCTTGGTGCCGCCTAGGCTCACTCCCCACCGCTTGCCCAACTCCGCAGCGGGAGCGCCCGCATAAAGCCCGCCCCACAGGTCCAGGCCGCCGCTGAACTCGCTGGTCGCCGAGAGTTCGCTCACCCAGCGCTTTCCCGTAGGCGCAAAGCCCCGGGCCGCCAGGCTCTCATTGAACCAGGCGAGGTTAGCAGGGTTGAAATCTATGGCGGCCGCGTCATCCGCCCCGGCGGTGCCCGCGCCGCCCTGCGCCAGCCAGCGGGCGGCGGCTCCCGCCACCAGCCCCTGCTGCGCGTGGGCCCCGAGGGCGATCAGGGCCAGAGCGGCACTGACGAACAGAACCAGCATCCGCGGGTTCATGCCTCTTCCTCCCTTGTTGACATGATAGACCAGGCCGCTCTAACCTTCTCCCTCAGCCGCCGCTCCCCTGCTGCTTGCTCTGCCCTCGCACCCCTCACTTCCAGATTCTCCGACTCCCAACTCACCTGGGCGTGAAATCGCTCTTCGGCCCGATCTCAGCCACCGTCGCCGCCAGGAGCCGAGCAGTGTTCTCCAGGTCGTCGAGCGAGATCATCTCAACGGCGGTGTGCATGTACCGATTGGGCACGCTGATGAGCGCCGCGGCGACTCCCGCCCGCGAAATCTGCATGACATTGGCATCTGTTCCCGTCGGCCGCGAGACGGCCTCCGGCTGCCAGGGCAAGCGCTTGCGCTTGGCTGCCGCTATAAGCATATCGTGCAGGACCGGATTGATGTTCGGCCCCCGCGCGATCACCGGTCCCTTGCCCAATCGGATGTCTCCCACCATGCTTTTCTCGACGTGCGGGTGGTCGGTGGCGAAGGTCACATCCACCGCGATCGCCGCCTGCGGGTCAATCGCATAGGCGCAGGTCCGCGCCCCTCGCAAGCCCAGTTCCTCCTGCACCGTCGAAACCGCGTACACCGCGCAGGAGAGTTTACGCGCCGAGAGCAGGCGCAGCGCCTCCATCACGGCAAAAGCCCCCACCTTGTCATCCATCCCCGGCGCCGCTACCCGCTCCCCCAGCAGCCGGGTCAGCCCCAGTTCGAAGGTGATGGGGTCGCCCACCTGTAGGGTGGCTTCCGCCTCCTTCTTGTCCTTGGCGCCGATGTCAATCCACAACTCGTGTATCTCCGGCTTCCGCTCCTTGCTGCGCTCCTCCGGCTTCTGCAAGTGAATGGGCTTGCGCCCGATAATCCCGGGCACCGGCCCCTGGCGGGTGTGGATCACCACCCGCTCCCCAGGCACAATCGCCGTGTCTATCCCCCCGATGGCCGAGAAATGGATGCACCCATCATCGTTGATATGTTGCACCATGAAGCCGATCTGGTCACAGTGCCCAGCCAGCATCACTCGTGGCCGCCCTGTCGGGTTGAGCACGGCAATCAGGTTGCCGTTTACGTCTATCCGCACCTCGTCGGCATACCGGGAGACCCATTCGCGGATCACTCGCTGCACCGGCTGCTCGAAGCCGGAGGGCGAAGGGGTGCTCACGATCCTCTCCAGGAACTCCAAAGACTCTTTGCGCATCCGGGGATTTCCTCGCTTCGTCCTGCCGGCAACCGCCGGCTGTGGGCTGCCCTCAAGCCCTGCCGCCGGCGCGGTGTCCCCCCCGGCTCAGGGGGTCAGGGTGAGAATCTGCCGCACCTGCTCGGGGTAATGATAGATAAGCCACAGCTCCTCTTCGGTCAGAGGTGCCTGCGTAGAGAGGTTGGCGTACTGCACCAGCTTGAGAATCTCGGCGGCGTGATCGTCGTCGCGGAAGGCCAGGTCCAGTTGGGCGTAGACGTGCTCCAGGCCGGATTTTCCGCCGTGGATACCGGTGGTGATGACCCGCCCGGTGGAGATCTCCAGCTTGTGCCCCCGACCCAGCACCTCGTAGTCGTACAGTTCGTAGTTGTGCCGATCTTTCAGCGCCCCGTCCGCGTGGATGCCCGACTCGTGGGCGAAGGCGTTGTCCCCCACACCCGGTTGATTGATGGGGATTTCCAACCCGAAGGCGTGCGCCACGTACCGGGCCAGCCGGTAGGTGCGGGAGAGGTCAATCGCCTCAGTAAGCAGCCCCAAGTCGCCCCAGTTGGCCGAGTAGCGCAGCGCCAGCACGCAGGAGACCAGGTCGGCGTTCCCTGCCCGCTCCCCCACGCCGTTCACAGTTGTGTTGATGTAGGCATCCTGCCCGGCCTCACAAACCGCCACCGCCCCGGCGCAGGAGTTGGCCACGGCCAGCCCCAGGTCGTTGTGACAGTGCAGTTCCACCGGCATCTGCGCCTCGCGGGCGATAGTGGCCACTCGGGGAGCGATGGTGGAGGGGTCGTCGTGCCCCAGCGTGTCGCAGTAGCGGAAGCGGTCGGCGCCCGCCTCCTTGCCCGCTTGCGCAAACTCCACCAGGAAATCCAGGTCGGTGCGGGAGGCGTCCTCCGCATTGACCCCGGCGGTGATGGCTCCCCCCGCTTTGGCCGCCTGGGTCGCCTCGGTCATCATGCGGATGATGTCCTGCCGGCTGAATTTGCCCTGGAACTTCCAGCGCAGCATCTGCTCCGAGGTGGAGATGGACAGATTGAAGTGCTTGATCTTGGTGTGCCGCAGCGCGGCCTCCACATCGGCGACTAGCGCCCGCGACCACCCGCCCAGGGCCATGCGCTTGATCAGGGGCGGGCGTTCCCCGTTGCCCTCCGTCAATTCGCAGTTGGCGTTGATATAGTTCTTTTCGTGAGGGCTGAGCGGGAAGCCCATCTCCGACTGGTACACGCCGACTTCATCCAGCAACCAATTGACGACCGTCTTCTGGATTTTGGCCAGGGAGATACGGGCGGTCTGCTCGCCGTCGCGATTGGTCACGTCAATGATCTCTATCTTGGGCACGTGGCCACGCTCCTTCCGGCGGCGGGGGCCCGCCGAGTATGCGAAACCGGCAGTTGAGGGGACTCAGCCGCCGGTCACTTCAGTGCTCTGCCGCTATGTGCTGCCATGATAACCTATCACCCGCCGGAATGCAAGTTGCCCTACCCCTGGTGGTGACTGACTGGAGAGGCGGATGAGCCCAGCGAGTCCCGCCGGGCTCTTCCGCCTAAGCCTCCCGCTGTCGCCGTCTCGTCCAGGCCAGCAGCGTCAGCACCGCCGAAAGGCCCAGCACAGGCCAGTCCCCCCAGAGCGCATAGGGGGTCAGCCCCTGCAGCAGCCGGATCTCCCCCTGCGCCACCCCGGCGTGCCACGGCTCCACCGAGGCGACGATCTCCCCCCGCGGAGAGATGAGCGCGGAGCGCCCGGTGGCGGCCGAGCGCACCACCCAGCGCCCCGTCTCCACCGCGCGCAGCGGCGCTGTCTGCGAGTGCAACAGCACCTCGTGCGAGGGCCCCGCCCAGGCGTCGCTGGTGATGAAGACCAAAAACTGCGCCCCGCGCCGCACCAAGTCCCGCGCCGGCCCCGGGAAAATCGCCTCGAAGCAGATGAGCGTACCGAACTGCTGCCCCCCAATGGCCAGCAGGTTTCTCCCCGTTCCCGGAGTGAAGTCGAAA
>CALFVE010000409.1 GCA_937928475.1 uncultured bacterium
ACGACATCGGCGGAGTTGAGGCCCTGGAGGGACGCGGCGATCGGCATCGCGCTGCGACGAGACAACAGGGCCAGCACGGTAGATAGGGCGAGCACCACGAAGGCGATGGTGAGGGCTCTTCGTTTCATGCCGGGACCTCGGCGAGAAGTTGGGTCTCGGTGGCACTTGGGCGCTGCCTTTTCAACCGGTGGGCCGGACCGGGCAGCGGGTGCAGGAGCGGCAAGGCAGCCGTGCGGCGGGGATAGGGGCTGCGCAAGTAGCAGGCGACACCGGCGGTGGGGCTGGTAGAACTGTCCTGAGCGAGGCAGACAAGGCTCGTCATCGCTGGGACCTCCGGGGCGAAAGAGTATCCGTCGCTGGGAGAAAGTGTAGCGGGAGGTTGTTTCGGGAATGTTATGTCGGGGTTAGGGCGGCGGGCCAGACGGTGGCTCAGGCGGGGGATCCGGTCTCGGGCGGGGTCGCCGCCAGCGGCGTCCGCAGTCCGGGCAACCATTGGCCGGTAGGCGCGGGCTGGGCAGGCTGCCGCGTCGGAGGGAGCAATGCACGGCCGGCTGGAAGCCTGCTCTAGGCGGAGCAGGAGAAACTCATGGTAATGAAGCCTAAAGGATGACCAACTCCCCGCTTTGCGCCGAGCGGCGGGCGGCATCGAGCACCGCCATCACCGCGTAGGCGTGCTCCAGCGGCACCAGCGGCTCGGCCTCTCCCGAGAAGACCTCCGCCAGGTTGCGCCAGAGCAGGAGATGGTCCGACCGCATGGAGGGCACCATCTCCACCTTCCCTTCCGCATAGTCGCGCACTAGAAAGTGGGTGTGGAGTAGCGAGGGCACGCTGACGCAGCCCTCCATGCCTAGTTTCAGCACGCAGGCGCGGTCGCCGAGCACGTAGAAACGGGGCAAGTCCAGCGGCGCGGCATTGTTGTACTCGACCTGAGCAAGGCCTCCGTCGTCAAACCAGATCTGCACGTGGAAGTAGTTCTCCACCGGCACCTGCCAGGCGAGGGTGCGCACCTCGGCCAGAACCCGCACGGGCTTGCCGAGCATGAGCGCGAGCACCTGGTCCACCAGGTGCGGCCCCCAGTCGAGCAGGGACCCGCCGCCTCGAGCCGGGTCCAGCCGCCAGTTCTCAGGGGTGATCTTCGGCTCGCGCGCATTGCTCATCAGGCGCGACTGAAACAGCACGGGCCGCCCCACCGCACCCTCCTGCACCAGGCGGCTCAGCGTCAGGTAGTCGCCGTCCCCCCGCCGGTTGTGATAGACGAGCAGGCGGCGGCCGCCCGCCCGCGCCGCCGCGATCATCTCGTCCGCCTCTGCCAGGTTCGCGCCCATCGGCTTGTCCAGGACCACGTGGCACCCGGCTTGCAAGGCCATGACCGTCGGCTGCACGTGGGCAAAGGTCGAGGTAGCGACATAGACGACCTCCGGCCGCACTTTCTCCAGCAGTTCCTCGACGCTGGCGAACACGGGCACGCCCAACTGCTTCTCGGCCTGCGCGCGCGCCTGGGGCGACACGTCGGCACCGCCAACCACCTCCCAGGGCGGCATCTGTTGCAGCGCCTGCAGGTTGTTGCGGCCATGGCCGCCGAGTCCGACACCGGCGATGCGAATGGACATGAGACTACCTCCGGTTGTGTTGACACGAGGGCTCGGGGGTGAGACCTCGCCTCTGCCTGCCGCCTCCCGCTTCCCGCTTCCCGTCTCCCGCCTCTAAATATCGGGGACCTCTTGCTGGAGTATCCGGCCGGTCTGCAAGCGCTCCACCTGCCCCCCCTTGTTCTGGAACTCCGCCAGGACCTTGCCGCCCTCTCCCTCCGTCCAGTAGTCGGCCCGCTTGAAAGCGCCGGGAAAGCCGGCCACGTCTAGAATGACCAGGCGCGCCCGCCGCCTCCCGTCCGGCCCGAACAACCACGAGCGCAGGTATGCCGCCGGCCACGAGATCTTGGTATCCACCACCGCCAGTTCGCTTCCGTGCTTCGCACGTTGTTCCGCCACGGTCTGCGCATCCCAGGTGAGAAGCACGATCGGGCGCAGTCGTGCCCCCGGCGGCGGCTCCCAGACGAAGGGCTCCCGCTTGGGCATTGAGGCGCGCAAGGGCTGTAGGGGTGGGTCAAAGGTGATCTCCACTCGCCCGCCTTCGGCGAGCCGTAGCCCGGTAAGCAGCAGCACCTTCTGCCCGTAAGCATCCTCCCGTATCTCCAGGCGCCCGCCCGCTTCTCGCCAGTTGCCGCTGACTTGTGGCGCCGGGCCGCTGGTGAGAAACCGCAGGGCCGCCTCAATAATGTCGGCGCGCTCGGGTGCTTGGGCCCGGTCGCTGCCGGCAGCCCGCCTGACCAGCACGCACCGCCGCGGCGAGAACTCCAGGTCGAACCGTGCGCTTCCGGCCTTCGCTACTGCTTTAAGTGGAGACGCTCCCGACGGTAGCCAGGGACTGAGACGGACCCGGCGTGCCGGCATGTCCGGCTCAAAGCCGGTCAGGGCATACCAGGCTGCCTCCGCATTGATGCCGCCCTCCCAGGGCCGGAAGCGGTGCTGGCCCCAGACCTCCTCGCTGGGCCGGTCCTCCGGGGTGTTCATCTCCGCGTATCCCCCGCTCGCCTCGGCCGCCGCCAGCAGCCCCTGCAGCGCTTGCTCGCGGGCGGGATGCCCCGCCTTGCTCAGAGCGTAGACCAGATACCCTGGCGTCATAGGCACGTAATAGCCAAACTCGGGCGTGGTCAGCAGGGTCCCGCCGGGCTTGGCTAGGTAGCGCAGGACAGCCTCGAGATTGCTCTGCTGCCGGGCGGGATCGCCCGGATAATCCAGCCACCAGGAGTGCAGATTGATCGGCGCGAAGGGATTCTGCTGAAGTTCCTCGGTCAGGTCCGACATGGCGGGAGCATACAGACCACGGTCGGCCTGCCAGTAGTATTGCTCCGTAGCCCAGCGGACGCGCTCGGCCGCGGCCCGATACTCAGCAGCCTCTCCGAACCGCCCCAGGGCCTGCGCCATCTCCGCCAGCCCCTGCGCCGCGACGACATATTCCATGGCCGAATCCAGCGAGCGCAGGCCCATGTTCACGTAGTCCGGCGCTGGCCGCCCCTGGGCGAACATCTCGTATCCGGGAAAGCGATAGGTCTCATCCCCGAAGAAGGGCAACGTGCCCCGCTCGTCCACCTTCTGCCCTTGCAGGCACCGGCGCAGCATCGGCCACTGGGCGCGGAGGAGGTCATTGTCCGCCGTATGCTTCCAGTACCAGTAGCGCTGCAGGATTATGAAACTGGCGATCTCCGCCCCCGGGACCGGAACAGTTTCCCAGTCTGGCTGGGTGACCGCCGCCGTCAGGCTCAGATCCAACGGGAGATTGTTGCTTACTTTGCCTTGTTGGGCATAGCCCCGGAACTGGTATTCCAGGTACTTGCGCACTGCCTCATAGTCGCCGCAGGCCAGGAGATATCGCACTGGCCCGTTGGAGTCGCGTATCCAGCACTTGGTGTAGCCGTGCATGGGCGAGAAGCCGCCGGCCTGTGCCTGCTGAACGCGCACCAAGTATCTCTCAATCTCCAAGAGGTCATCGAGCCGGCGGTCCCCGGTTTGCACCGGTGGCGCCCCGGCTTCCTTCTGCGCCCAGTGCTGGTGCTGCTGCTCCAACAGTTGCACTGCGGTTCGCACTGCTTGCAGCGCCTGGCTGCCGTCGTCTCCTGGGCCAGTGAAGATGAGATAGAAGATTTTCACCAGCGACTCACCCGGCCGCAGCCTTCCCACCGGGCAGCGCAGGCAGGGTGCGCCCTCCGGTATCATGGGACTCGTCGCCCGACTGGCCCTGACGGGGTCAAAGGGCGGCGAGACATTCTCCGTCACGACCGCCCGGCTGTCGAGATACCCCGCCCGCAGCCCGAACTGCCCAACAGACAGCCGTATCTCGTTCTCCGCGTACTCCGGGGCGGCCGCAGTGAAGATATGGCCCAGGCTGAGCGGTCCCGTCCGGCCCTTCTCCCGGTGGTTGGTCAGTACCATGAACCGCACCAGCGCCCGGTGCGAGGGCGGGACGAGATCATAGGCGGTGAGCGTGAGGCCCTCAGCGGTGGAAGAGATAGTGCGCACGATCCCGCCGGGGCGCACCCAGGTCATCTCTTGCCGCTGCCACTGAGTGCTTTGCGATCCGACGAAAAGGAGCGGCACGATCTGCCCATAAGAACCCTGCGTCTTCTGGTAGGTGGGCGCGAAGATGTTCTCCAGCGTGCCCAAAGGATAGCGGAGGCCGGTAGCGGCGAAGACCTCGCCATTGCCGAGGGGGAAGCCCGCTAGCGCCGAAGCGCCGGGGAGTCTGGCCGCCGTGTAGTCAACCTCCACCCGCCATTCGGAGGTCACTTCAGCGAGGAAAGGGCAGGCCGTGCTCAGGTCCTGCCAGGAGAGCGTCCCATGACTGCGGTTGTATCGGGCGCGGCTCCAGTCGCCGCATCCCGATACCACAAGCGCGGTCCCCAGGGCCGCGAGCAAGAGGATCGCCTGTCTGTAATGCACCAATCGCACACCTCAGCAATGGGCTCCGAGCCTGCCCTTACACCTCCCAACGGGCGGCTTGCCCTGCCGTTTAGCCTCCGCCTGGCCTGGGCACCACCACCAGCGCTGTAGGTATCGGTCGCGAGTTCCCTGCCACCCGGTTGATTACACGGTCCCCCTGCACCACCGTCGTTGAGCCGCCCCCGTCCAGGTTCATCGCCTGGTAGGCGCCCAGGCGTAGCAGGATGTGCACCAACTCATAGAGATAGACCCCGCCGCGGCCGGCACCGGGGCTTTCCACCGCCACGAGCAGGATCTCCCCGCTCTTGGTGATCCCCACCGCTGAACGCGAGCCACAGCCCTGGGCCACATCGGCGCGGAAGCATTCTACGTCCGAATAGATGTACGGCTTGCCATTGACCAGCAGGCGAGGGCCGCCCTCCAGCAGGCACCATACCTCGTCGAGTGGAGGGTTGGTCCGCAGGTCCAGTCGCGCCGTGTCCCCGACCTCGACCTTCTTCAGCAGCGCCGCGTATTTGCCCCGCCCCGAGAGTACGTAGCCTTGTTGGGGAATCTCTACCTCTCGCCCCGCTGTCTCCTTCAAAACTACTACCTCGCCCTCACTCACAACCAGCCGCGTATAGATGGCGTTGCCCGCCAGGGTCTGACCCCAGCGGCGGGTGAACAGGTGCAGTTCATCACCTTGATAGTGGCCGCGGTTGATCGCGGTGAGCGGCAGGTACCCGTGACTGCCAAAGAGCACGCGCCCCGCGAACTGCCAGCGCCCCATGCTGGCGGCGCCGGACTTGCTGATCGCCAGGAGCGTGCGCGTGGCCTCGTGCGCCGGGGTGCAGATCCACTCGCCGTTGATGGCCACGATTCCCACTGGCGGCCCCTGTAGCGAGAAGAACCCGCCGTTGAGTCCGGCCACTCCTCCCACCTGGGCAACGAGGCTGGTCAAGGACCGCCGCCGCCCGAGCGGGCCCTCCGGCATGGCGACCGTCAGCATCCAGTGCGGATCGTTGGGCCTCAAACGCAAGACGAAGACATCGAGGGGGCCGCGCGCGTTGGTTTCGCGCCGTACCGTCCAGCGCGGCGCCCCCGCAGGCAGCGAGGCGGGCGCTGGCGGAGTGGGCGGGCCAGCCGGACCAGGCTCGCTGACCCCCGCCTCCAGCGGCACGTCAATAACAATGCGCGGCGGATTCGAGAGAGTGAAGACCTCCACGCCCGGCGCCTCGGCCAGGGTAACTTCCACCTGCGTGAAGCCCTCCGGCGACAGCGAACGGGACACCGCGGTGAGGTGGTCGAGGTTCAGGCCTTGCAGGGAGACCTCCCGGCTAGGGGTAGCCTCCGCCGGTGGAGGCAGATAGATCTGCAGTTGACCCTCAAGCCGCTGCCAACTGAAGGGCGATTCTCCCTCCAGGTCCAGCACCAGCCGCTCTCGGTCCGGGTGGCTGCCCTCCCGTACGCTGGTCACTCGTGTCCCGGGCGCATACAGCCGCACACCTGGCATACCTTGGGGGTCTTGCCCCACCTCCACTACTAGTCCCAGTCCCAGGCGCAGCAGTTCCGCCGGCAGGTACACCTCATTGTCCTGGAGGAAGGGCGCCGCGGGCAGTACGATCTCGCCGTTCGGCCCTAGCGCCTTGCTGCGGCCCACCGCGAAGCGGACCCGCCGATCGAAGAAGTCCATGACCCAGGTCGGCGCGGCCGGCTCGGGGCGCGCTGTGACCCCCAGGCCTTGCCGCACAAAACTCACTGGGAGGAAGAGGCGGCCTTCGCGCACCAAGGCCGGAGGATTCACGGAAATAACGCGGTCGCGCAGGATGGCACGGTAGAGGATGTCGGTCTCCGCGCCGGCAGAACTCGCCCCGGGTAGCCCACAAACCAGGGCCACCACCCAGATCCAGCCTGACCCCGCCAACGTGGCGTGTTTGCGAGATGATTGCATATCTGACTGCGAGGGGAGCAATGAGTGCTATCCTGACCCCGTTTGTCTGCGGCTGGCTGCGTAGCGCAGGTACTCCAAGGCTACGACGGTGGGGGGCAGATCTACGTAGGTAGCGATCCGGTCAAGCAAGCGGTTTAGGTAACGTTCGTGAGCCTCGTCGCTCCCGCTCTCCTGGGCGCGCGCCTCCTGGTCCGCCTTGAACACCACCGGGAAAGCCTTGAGCAGCAGTCGCGCCTTCACCGTCGCGTAGGCACGTGCCCGCACGCCGGTGAAGACCGCGCTGATTCCCTGGTTGGCCGCTTCCCAGGCCGCCTCCGCGCCCTTGTAGGTAGCCGCCCGCCGGAGGCCAGCCATCGCCTTCTCCTCCGCGTGCCGCTCGCGCTCCTTGGTGCGCTCCCACGCCTCCGGAGTGGTCCCCTCGATTACCCGCAGGTCGAGGAACCGCCCGGTGCGGGCGTGGAGGATCTGGCGGAGTTTTGCCCGGTTAATATCGGTTTGGAGATACGAGGCGTGCCGGAACTCCGAGGCCGGCAGGCCCAGCACCAGCAGGTCCCCTTCCAGCGCCAGAGGCTTAGCCGCCTCCGCCGCATCCCACAGCGCCCGATTGATCGGCCCCTCGCGGAGGATCTCGTTGGTTTCTTTCCACAGCCTATCCAAGTCGAGTTCCGGTTCCTGCTCCGGCATGGCGACCTCCCCGGCCCGCGCCGACTCCCACTCGCTCTGTGCCGAATTGACACTGGCCCTGGCCTTCTGTATGCTTGCGGGCGGTCGGATTATAGCACAGGCCGAGGTCCTCTGGAAAGGCGCAGCCGTATGCCACGCGACGCCCATCCCACCAAGATAATTTGCACCCTGGGGCCGGCCTCTGCCAGTCCGGAAACCATCGGTCGCCTGATCGCGGCCGGAATGGACCTGGCCCGCCTCAATTTCGCCCACGGCGACCATGGCAGCATAGCCAGGCTGGCCCGCGAGGTTCGCGTGTTGGCCGAGCAGGCAGGACGACACGTGGCCCTCCTCGGCGACCTCCAGGGCCCGAAGATCCGCACCGGCGCCCTGGCCAACGGCCAACCAGTCCGCCTCTGCGAGGGGGACGAGTTCACCCTCACCACGGAGCCAGTGATCGGTGACCAAGGCCGCGTCTCCACCACTTACGAGCACCTGCCCCACGATGTCCGGCCCGGTGACACCATCCTGCTCGACGACGGCCTGCTTAGCCTGCGGGTAGTCGCCACCACCGAGCGCGAAGTGCGCACCCGGGTAGTGATAGGCGGGCTCCTGGGCGAGCACAAGGGCATCAACCTCCCCGGCGTGCGCATCAGCGCTCCCTCGCTTACCGACAAAGACCGCGCCGACCTGGAGTTCGCTCTGGCAGAGGGTTTCGACTATCTCGGGCTCAGTTTTGTCCGCTCGGCTCAAGATGTCCGCGACCTCCGTGCAGCCCTGGGTGGCCGACCGGCGGGAATTATCGCCAAGATTGAGAAGCCGGAGGCGCTGGCGGAGATCGAGGCCATTGTGGATGAGTCGGACGGGATCATGGTGGCGCGCGGGGACCTGGGCGTGGAAATGCCGCCTGAGCAAGTGCCGCTGGTTCAGAAACGGCTGCTGGAGTTGTGTGCCCACAAACGCAAGCCGGTGATCGTCGCCACCCAGATGCTGGACTCCATGCGCGAGCACCCTCGGCCCACCCGTGCGGAGGCCTCCGATGTGGCCAACGCGATCTTCTCCGGAGCCGATGCCCTGCTTCTTTCCGGTGAGACGGCCGTCGGGCGCTATCCCGTCGAAGCGGCCGAGATGATGCAACGCATCTGCGCCGCCGCCGAACGCGAGACCATGGCCGGCGACCACCTGCGGACCGCTTACGTCGGCGACGAGTTTGTCAGTTTCGCTGACGCCATCGCCCGCTCGGCCGCCGAGATCGCCGAGGCCGTGGGGGCCGCGGCCATTGTCGCTTTTACCCAGACGGGTTCGACGGCTCGCTTGCTTTCCATGTGCCGCACCCGGGTGCCCGTCTTCGCTGCGACGCCGCTGGTTGCCACCGCCCGGCGGTGCAGCTTATACTGGGGCGTGCAACCCGTGCTGGTAGCCCACGCCCGCAGCACCGACGAAATGATCGCCAACGTTACCGTTACCATGAAAGCCATGGGCGTAGTACGCCCCGGGGACGCCATCGTGATCACTGCCGGGAGCGTCCTCGGCGAACCGGGCGGAACAGATATGGTCAAACTGCAGACCATCAAATGACGAGCCGGAGAGGTTGATGGAGATGTTGGACCGCAAGACAGCGTTGGAACGGATCAGGAATACCGGCGTGGTGGCGGTGTTGCGCCGCACCGAACTGGCGCAAATCGGTCCCACTATTGAGGCTCTGCTAGCGGGAGGAGTGGACTGCATCGAACTGCCCATCGCCACCCACGCGGGTATCCTCGCCCTGCCCCAGGTGCACGAGCAGTACGGCGATCAAATCTGCCTGGGTGCGGGCAGCGTTTTCAACGCCGACCTGGCCACCCTGGCCGCGGGTCTGGACGTGGACTTCATTTCGGCCCCCAGTTCGGACATGGCCATCGTCGAGGTATGCAAAGCGCGCAATGTGGTCTCTTTCCCGGGCGCCATGACCCCCACCGAGATCATCCGCGCCTGGCACGTGGGGGCGGACCTGATCAAGGTCTTCCCTGCCGACTTGCTGGGGCCCGCCTACTTCCGCAACATGCTCGCCCAGTTGCCGGGGCTTCCCCTGGTCGCCGCCGGTGGAGTGGACCGGAATAACTTGGAGGACTTCCTGCGCTGCGGCGCCCAGGCAGCAGCGGTGGGGCGCGGCCTGCTGCCGGAGGCGGCCGTGGCTGCCGGCGACTACGCTACTATCACTGAGCACGCCCGTACCTTGCGCGAGATTGTCAACCGCAGCCGCTAGCCTCCCGCCTGTCTCGCCGGGACAGACTGTGCCCAGGGCAGCGAGATAATGCCCGCGCTGTCGGCAACCGTCTGCCGCCCATTCCCTCGCCATGCATACACTCTTCTCAACTCAGTCCCTTCCCTACCTGGGCAGCAACCTCCGCTCCGGGTGGATCGCCGAGACCTTCGGCCTGGCGGGAGAGGCCCTCGTGGCCTGGCTCGGGCCGTGCCACGTGCAGGCGGCCGACCTAGTGGACCTCGAGGACGCCGCCGCCGGCGCCGAGATCCACGCGGCCCTCATGCTGCACTTTCTCGCCGAGCATCCGGGCGACGACCTAGTCACCACGGTCTGCCGGCAGCGTTTGCTCGTGGCCGAGGCTCTGGAGATTCTGCGGCGGCATACAGCTATCTCCGACCTCGGAGACCTGCGCCGCGAGGGGGACGACCTCTACGTGGGGGAGCGCAAACTCTCAGTGTCCGTCGCCACCCGCTCACGCGTGTCGGGGCTGATTCACTTCGGCGTCAACGTGGACCCCGCCGGCGCGCCGGTACCGGCCGTGGGCCTGGCGGAGTTAGGCGTGGATCCCCGCGCGCTTGCCGAGCAGCTGCTGGCGGCCTACGCCGCCGAGATGAGCGACATTGCGGCCGCCTGCGGTAAGGTCAGAGAGGTGGAGTAGGTGAGCGAACCCACGGCGCCTCTCTACGAAGTCTTCTTCTCGGTACAAGGCGAAGGCCTCTGGGTGGGAATGCCGCAGGTGTTCGTGCGGGTACGGGGGTGCGACTTGCGCTGCCTGTACTGCGACACGCCCGCCGCCCGCGAGGAGCGCGGGGAATGGGCTCTTGACCTTCCCGGCCTGCCGCCCCGTCTCGCTCAACCCAACCCGGTACCCGCGGACTGCTTACTCGTGCTGCTCGACGAGTGGCTGCGCCTGCCGGAGCGCCCGGCGGCGCACTCGCTCGCGCTGACCGGTGGGGAGCCGCTCCTGTACCCGGATTTCGTGGCCGCCCTGGGCCGGGGCCTGCGCTCCCGGGGCCTGCCTCTGTATCTGGAAACCGGCGGCCACCATCCTGAGGCCCTCGCACAGGTTCTCGAATGGGTGGACTTCGTCGCGCTCGACTGCAAACTGCCCTCCACCCTCCCCGAAGCGCTGGCACCCGAGGTCTTCACGCGGTCCGCGGCTCTCGCCGCCCGCCTGCCCTTCTGCGTCAAGATGGTGGTCACCGACCGGATAAGCGAGGCCGAGCTGGAGCAAGCCTTCCGCGTCCTAGCCGAAGCCGCGCCGTGCGCTCCGCTTGTGCTTCAGCCGGTTACCGGAGTCTCGCCCGCCGGTGGCCCGCCCTCCGGGAGGCACCTACTGGCCTGGCAGGCCCTGGCCGGCCGCTTCCTTTCCGAGGTCCGGGTGATCCCCCAGTGTCACCGGCTCTTGGGCGTACGCTGAGGAAGGAGGTTCGCTTGTCCCCCGTCGGTATCACCACAACCATCCCTGTTGAGATTCTCTTGGCCGCCGGCGAGACTCCGGTAGACCTCAACAACCTCTTTATCAACCATCCTGACCCCTACCGCCTCATTCGCCGCGCGGAGCGGGACGGCTATCCCCGCAATTGCTGCGGCTGGATTAAGGGCCTCTATGCCGTTGCGCTGGAGCAGGGCATCCGCCGCATAGTGGCCGTCACTCAGGGGGATTGCAGCCAGACCCATGCGATGATGGAGACCCTGCAGGCCGCCGGGGTGGAGATTATTCCCTTCGCTTACCCTTACGACCGCGACCGGGAACTGCTCACCCGCCAGATCGAGCGGCTCATGGCCTACTTCGGCGTCACCTGGGACCAGGCCCACGCCGCCCGCGAGCGGCTGCGGCCGCTGCGGGAGCAGGTTGCCGAGATTGATCGACTCACCTGGCAGGAAGGGAAAGTCAGCGGCGCGGAGAACCACTACTTTCAAGTGGCGTGCAGCGACTTCGAGGGCGACCCCGAGGGCTTCGGGAGGAAGGTGGCCCGCTTTCTGGCCGAGGCCCGAGCACGAACGCCGCGTTCAGGTGGGCCTCGGCTTGGTTTCCTGGGCGTGCCGCCAATTATCCAGGGCCTCCATGACTTTCTGGAGCAGCGCGGCGGGCAGGTTGTCTTCAACGAAATCCCGCGGCAGTTCACCATGGCCGCCTCCCTGCAGGACGACCTGGTCACGCAGTACCAACGGTACACCTACCCGTACGATGTCTTCGCGCGGATTGCCGATATTAACGAGCAGTGCCGCTTGCGCAGAATCGAGGGCCTGATTCACTACACCCAGGCCTTCTGTTTCCGGCAAATTGAGGACCTGCTCATCAAGCGCGCGGTGTCCGTGCCCGTGCTGACCATCGAGGGCCAGGACCCTTCCGAGGTGGACGCGCGCACTGCGCTGCGGCTAGAGGCCTTCCTGGAGATGCTGACCTCTCGCCGCTAGGGAGCAGAGCCGGCGTTTTCTGTAGGGCGCGGGTTCCATGCTGCGCCGGGGGTAGTGCTGCCGGCCCTCCTCGTCTGCCGGGAGAGGGAGCGGGCGTAAGGCAGCGGACTATGCTGGAACAATGATTGATGAGTGGCGCGCGACCGACGGGGTTTGAACCTTTTCACCTTTCCCGACTGGACAGTCATCTAGCAGAGTTCATCAATCCGCAAGCATGAGGTGAGCGACGATGCGACGATGCGAGAGTGTGAAGATCCTGCTGCTGGCCCTGGCGCTGAGCGCGGCGGGTGCGGCGCTGGCTCACGCTGCCGAACTGGAAGGCACTGTGACTCTGCGCGGGGGCAAGACCCTCACCGGCGAGATCAAGGTGGCGCAGGTCGGCGTCCTGCAAGGCTGCGGCATCGGTACCTTGCTCCCCGACATGGGCTTCTTCCGGCTGAAAGTCGGTGACAAGGCGGTGGAGGTGAAAGCCGCTGACCTAGCGCAAGCCGAGATCGAATGGGGCCTGGTCGCCGAAAACGATCCGCAGTCGTGGGAGATCAAGCAGATCACTATTATCAGGCGGGACGGAATGACTATCACGGGCAAGCCGACCTGGAGCGTGCAGGCCACCTCGGTGGTGGTCGGCACCGAGCCGGCGCTATACGCCTTTCCCAAGGCCGGCTTGGACTTCGCCCCCGAGAATCTCCTGGCCAAAATTGAGATTGCGGGCGCCATGCCAGCAGTGGTCACCCCACCGGAGACGCCTGCGGCGGTGATCACACCGCCGACGCCGCCAGAGACCCCCGCCGCGCCGCCGGAGACTCCGGCTGCGCCTGCCGAGACTCCTGCCACACCGCCGACGCCGCCGGAGACTCCCGGCGGGACGCCGCCGGCCCCCGCACCACCGACGGTGGTCACCGCCGAGGTCAAGCCGACAATCGGCCAGGGTGCGATGGAGGTGGTGGTGACCTGCCCTCACTGCGGCGAGAAAATGGTCATTCGCGTCGTCGTCAACGTTACCCCACTGGGGGAATAGCCTGCCCGAGCCGCCCAGCGCCGCGCCGCTAGGCCTGGCCGGGCCCAGCGGCCAGTCGCTCTGCCTCTGGCTAACGGCGCGAGAACCGCACCGGCAAGACTTTCCTCTTGCGCCTCGCGCCCGGCAACTCGCGACCGGCGACTAATATCATGACACCTGAACAGCAACTCGAGCACCTCAGCCAGGGCGCGGTGGACGTGGTCAACCCCGAGGAACTGCTGGCCAAACTGCGCACGGGTCGGCCACTACGCATCAAGTACGGAGCCGACCCCAGTGCGCCCGATCTGCACCTAGGGCATAGCGTCCCCCTGCGCCGCTTGCGGCGATTCCAGGACCTGGGGCACACCATTGTCTTCATCATCGGCGACTTCACCGGTCGCATCGGCGACCCCTCGGGGCGCTCCAAAACCCGCCCCCTGTTAACCGAAGAGCAGATCCGCGCCAACGCTCAGACCTACGCCGAGCAGGTGGGGCACCTCCTGGACGTAAGCCGCTGCGAAATCCATTACAACAGTGAATGGTTCGGGCAGATGTCCGCCGCCGACCTGCTAGTGCTGGCCTCTCACTACACCATCGCCCGGATGCTCGAACGTGACGATTTCCACCTGCGCATGTTGCGGGGCGTACCGATTTCCATGCTGGAGACCCTGTACCCCCTGGTACAGGCCTATGACTCGGTGGCCGTCCGCGCCGACGTGGAGATCGGCGGCACCGACCAACTCTTCAACTTCCTGGTGGGCCGCGATATCATGCGGGCCTACGGCCAAGAGCCGCAGGTAGTGATGACCTGGCCGCTGCTGGTGGGGCTGGACGGCGAGGAGAAAATGAGCAAGTCGTTGGGGAACTACGTGGGCATCACCGAACCGCCCGGCGAGATGTTCGGCAAACTCATGTCCATCCCCGATAGTCTGATGCCCGAGTATTACCGCTTGCTGCTCGACTACACCGAGGAGGAAGTCGCCCATCTCCGGGCGCGGCTCGCGAGCGGCGACCTTCACCCCCGCGAGGCCAAGGCTCGGCTTGCCCAGACCGTGACCGCTGAGTATCACGGCGCACAGGCCGCCGCGCAAGCGCGCGCCGAATTCGACCGGGTCTTCTCCGCCAGGGAGCTGCCCAGCGAAATGCCGGAGGTTGTCCTGACCCCCCAGGACCTCTGTAACGACGGCATCTGGATCGTGGCTCTGATCACCCGCGCCGGCTTCGCTCCCAGCAACTCGGAGGCCCGCCGTCTGGTGCGCCAGGGCGCGGTGAGCCTGGGGGGCACCACTGTCGGAGATGAGAACGCCCGAGTTAGGCCTGAGGAGGGCGTCGTCTTGCAGGTGGGTAAGCGCCGCTTCGCGCGAATCCGACTTGCCGGAGGATAGGGCTGCTGTCCGCAAAGCCGGCACGGAGGCCGGCAAGAAGCCAGTGCCGGCGCTGCCTCTACTCTTCCGCTGACTCCCTAGCGCCCAGAGCACTGACTCGGGGGCCAGTCAAGGCCCGTATTCGGTCCCACGCCTCCACTGCCACGTACAGCCCCAAAACGACTAACAGGACGCTCAGCAGACCGAGTAGCAAATTCCGCTTGGGCCCCAGCAAGAAGCCATATCCCTGATAGAGCAAGGCAGCAACGGTGGTGACCAGCACGAAGAGTCCAGGAAGGGTAGCGTAAAGGCTGGGCCGGCGTATACCTACCAGGTAAACGGCAACAATCAGTAAGGCCAGCGCGGCGATGAGTTGGTTGGCCGCCCCAAAGACCGGCCACAGGGACTTGCCCATTCCCGAAAGCCCCAGGTAGCCGGCCGCTCCCACCGTCACCAGTGCGGCCAGCCACCGGTTGGCCAAAGCAGGCAGGCGACTGCCGAAGGTCTCACTCAGGACAAAGCGCCCCAGCCGGGCGCAGGTGTCGAGCGTATCCAGCAGGGTCGCGTTTAGGCAGATGGCGGCAATGAGCAGGCCGGTGCTGAAGGAGATAAAGGGCAGACCCCGCGAGGCCAGGCTGGCGAACCCGCGCACAAACACCACCGCTGGCCCTCCGCCCTGGGGCGCATTCATGAGTTCACCTACCACTAGCGACTTGCCGTCTGGGCCGACATGCCGGCCGAGCCAATACAGCCCGGCGGCGACGAGAAAGGTGACCGAAGCCGCTTGAACGCCCTCCAGCATCATGCCGCCGTAGGCAATGGGCAAACCCTGCTTCTCGTTCGCGAGCTGCTTGACGGTAGTACCTCCGGCCACCAGCGAGTGGAAACCGGACACGGCGCCGCAGGCGACAATGATAAAGAGCATGGGCCACAGAGGACCTTGCGTCGAACTGAAGCCGACGTGAGCCGGCGTGGCCACGGGAGCCTGCGCCGCGAAGAGGGCAACGACTCCCACCAGGATGCCGCCGTAGGTGATCATCGAACTCAGGTAGTCACGCGGCTGCTCCAGAAACCAGATAGGCAACACCGAGGTCAGCAGCGAATAGGCCATCAATGCCAGGAACCAGAAAACGAAGGGGCTACCCCAGCCCTCGGGCCAGACCAGAGGCCAGCGCTCGCCGGCGTAGAGCAATGCCCCCATCGCCGCCACGCCCAGAACGGTAGCCACCCATAACGGCTGCCGCCAGCGATAGACGGCCAGACCTATGAATACGGCCACCACGATGAGGCCCGCGTTGGGCACCACCACGGCGGGCACCTCGATGAGCGTCTGGGCGGCGAGAATGCCGAACATGGCAATGACAAGGAGTAGGGCCAGCCAGATAAACAGCCCTAGCACGGCAGCCGCGCGTTTCCCCACCAGTCGCCCCGCGATTTCGGAGATGTTCTTTCCCTCGCTGCGAGCCGACATCATCAGGGAGAGATAGTCGTGGACGCCGCCCACGAAGATACTGCCCAGGAGTATCCAGCCCAAGGTGGCCGCCCAGCCGAAGTAGGCCACCGCAATCACCGGCCCCACGATCGGTCCCGCCCCCGCGATGTTGGTGAAGTGGTGCCCGAAAAGCATGAGCGAGCGGGCCGGTTCGTAGTCAACCCCGTCGCGTAGCGCGACTGCCGGCGTAGGACGATCCTCGTCGGCCTGCACGCAGCGGCGCTCGACGAGCCGGCCATACAGGTAGTAACCCAAGACCAGCACTACCACCGCGCCCAAGGTGAGAAGCGCGCTGTTCATGTTGCCCTCGATTCGCCCCCGGGCTCGAGCACAGAGTGGTGGGATCGGGCCCGGTTCTGCCCCTGAGGCCAGGTTTTCGGTCGCACACGGTCGCCGCTAGTCCCCGCAAGTCGCGGCGCCGCTGGGGATGTATTCCACGCGGAGCCCGGGCAGGCGCTCTGCGAGAATCGCCGCTTGGCGCTTGATGCCGGGGATTTCACTGACACTATGAAGCGTCTCGATGACAGGCAGCGCCATCTCCAGGCAGGCGATCACGATGAACTCGCTCATTTCCCCTATGATGACGGCCTCCGCGCCCCTTTCCATAGCCATCTGTGGTAGATGATATTGATTCTCACCGAACCCACCAATGAGAAAGGCAAAGCGCCGGACGCGCTTCTCAGCGTCGCCGAAAATCCGGCAGCCCGCATACCCCAGGCCCGCTTCTGTGGCGTGTTGGAGTTCGCGCACGCTGAGCGGGGCCGGGAGCTCCTGCACCGAGAAAAACTTCTCCCGGTATACCGGCCGGAGGACAGGCAGCCCCAGCGCGGCTAGCGCGCTGTCTGCAATACCGTCTCCGGGCAGGGCGTCCCAGTTGGAGTGGCTGCGGTAGACGATCAGGTGGTGGTCTTCTAAGAGAGCACGCCACTTCCGGTTAGGCAAGATGCGGTATTCGTCGGGACCCTCGTACCAAGGACTGTCCCGGTAGGGCAGCCAGAGCGCCTCATGACAGATCAGCAAGTTCAACCCGCGCTCGACACACCGCTGCAGGCTTCTCGTCTCGACGCACCATAGGCAGGCGACTCCCCTGACCTGGTCCTCGGGATCGCCCCAGATGAAGCCCAACTGGTCTCCGGGGACTCCCGAGTCTAGCGGCGCGATCGTCTCGAATATGTTGGCGATCTCTCGTGCGGTCATTGCTTCCCTCGCGGGCGCAAGGCGGCTCCGCCTCCCGGCCTGCTACCTCGGTCGCGTCCCTGCACACTCTGGGAAGTCCGGGCGGAAGCTGCGGGCGGCCTACGCGCTCGCCTCCTGCACGATCTGCATGGTGATTTCGGCCCACCGCCACAGGCGCTGCGGCTGGTAGCGGACGGTGCTGATATCCTTGAAGATCAACTCGAGGGGGCAGCCATGCCGGGCGCAGATATCCACGGTGGTCTGCACGTGCTTCCGGGCCGCCTCTTCGTCGAAGGAAGGCCAGGCCAGGAAGGCGGGATTGGGTTTGCGCGAATAGACGTAATCGCTCCCGATCTCGGAGGCGCCCAGTTCCTCGTCCACCCAGGGACTCATGGAGATCTTGCGCAGATGGGGGATCTTGCGCACCTGGGCCATCTTCTTGTCCAGCGGGTCGCAGCAACCGTAGTAGACCAGACCGAAGCGCTCAAACAGGGGCTTGCATAGTTCGACTTCGAACGTCTCGAACATCGCCGGGGAGACGGTAGCCAGCATCTGGGCCAGTCCGAACATCCAGATATCCTTTGTGCGGGGACGGGCCGGATCGAACCCGGGCGCAGGTAGTTCATCCGTCCAGGCCCCGGTGCAGTGGATCAGCGATTGGTGATGGCAGAGCAGCCCCTGCTCCTCCATCTGGTCGAGCGTGGCCATGTAGCCGTTCACCATGCGCCGGCCGAGCTCCAGCATGTACTCGGGGCGGTCCACCAGCGCGTAGAGCGCCTCCTCCACACTCATCCAGGTAGAGAGGGGATCCCATACCGACAGGTACGGATCCCAGCCGTACTCGATCACCTGCAAGGTGCCGTCAAAGAGTTCATGGGCTACCTCCAGGCGACGCGCCGTTTCGGCCTCATCGTGGGTAACCACCGGCGTCTGGATCTTGTCCAGGTCCTCCTCAGTCACGAACTGGTTTTCGTAGCGATGTCCAACCACGGCGCTGGTGGGATCGGTGACAGCGGTGCGCTCCTTGGCCTGCACCCCGAAGCCGGTATTATGGATGGCCTTGGGAACGCGAACAAAAGGCTCAACCACCATGTCCACCGGGAAATGCCGCCATTGATAGAGTTGCCGACGCAGTTGCCCCTCGTAGGCGCGGCATTCGGGGTCTTCACACAGGAGGGTCAACTCGTCGTCTACGTTCATCTCGTTCCAGCACACTTGATCCACCATCACCATGGGGCGCTCGGGACGCAACCCGTTGAGCCGCCGCCACAGGCGGCGCTTCTCCTCCTGCACCGGCAGAGCAGCAATCTCCGCCGTCTCTTCCGCCAGCCGGCGGATAACCTCGCGATCGTGCTGGGAAGGCATCATTCGATCCTTTCCTCGACTTGGTTCTCAGCTCGCGAGCGCCGATTCGCTGGTCCGCGGCGCTCACCCTGCTCTCGAAAGCAGGCCGCGGAAGGGCAAATCGAGAAGATAGGTCCGCGGCAGCATCTGTCGTGGGACCAGCGCTGGGTCGCGGCGCAAAACTCTTAGCGGTAGGCTTTTCCGCGTTCCCCTCAGCGGGACCTGCCAAGCAATCTAAGCCAGGGCAGGTCCGGCACTCGGAGTTTGAAGGCGCGAAGCAGATATGCTAGAACCGAGTCGCCTCACCGGCGCTGCAGCAGGGGGAGAGCGGCGTGTTTATCTCTTCCTGGGCAAGGACTGGACTCCCGCCCTGCGACTCACGCTCGACGCCAGGCGGGAGACGCTCAGCGCACCGAACGGCATCCTGACCTTCATGCTCCTGGTCGGGCCCTGTGAGTTCGTCATCGAGCCTCCGTAGCCGGACAGACTGGGCAAGCCGGAGTCATCGTGCCTTACCTTGCCCGCCCGGGGGAGTAGGCTGGCAATCTCAAGGCCTAGCCCTGGGTCATTTTCGAAAGGAGCAAGCCATGTCTGAATTCGTGGTCCTTCTCATAGCCGTCGTTGCTCTGTTTGTTTTCGCGGTGCCCGGCGCCGGCGGAGGGGAGAAGACTTTCGTTCTGGAGGAACAACTGAACCGTTCCTGGCAGCGCGAACTGGTCACCTACCCCTTCGAGGCCGCGCAAGGGGAGTGTGCGCTGGCTTCCTTGGCGCTGGAAGGGCCGCAAGGTCCGCAGCCAGTGCAAGCCTCGGAAGTGGAATTGTGGCCCGGAACGCAGACCATCAAGTCCGCTCGCCTCTCCTTCATCGTTGCCGAATTGCCCGCGCTGCAAAAGGCGACCTACACCCTCCGCTACGCCCCCACGACCACCGCCGGCGCGCCTCCCCCTGCCCTGCCGGGCGCTAGCCTCAGGGTAGAACAGGCTCCCAACGCAGTGGAGGTTGTCACCGACCGCTTCGGCGCGCGGCTCTTGCTGGGCGCTCAGACCTATGCGGACCCAGTAGCCGCTGAGCAGGTTCCCGGTCCGGTGCGGGCTCTCCGGCTGGCCGACGGCACTTGGTTCGGCGGCAGCCGCCTGTACGGCCAGATCCCTGTCAAATCCTGGTCCTCCCGTCTGCTCGACAGTGGCCCCGTCTTCGTTCGAACCGAGGCAGTGTACACCTACGCCGACGGCGCTACCCTCACTGTCCGCTGCCGGCTGGCGGCCGGGGACTATGCGATGCTGGTGGATATGCAAGTGAGCCAGGATCACCCCGATGACGGCTGGGAACTACTGCTCAACCAGGGCGTGACCATCCCCGGCGGCACCAAGATCAACGGCGCGCGCTACCTCGCTCGCGAAGCGCCTCTAACCCTCGATCCCCGTTCGCGCGATCCTGCCTGCTACCTCAACCCCTGGCCCGGCGACGGCTGGTTCGCGGATAGCCCCTCCCTGCTGCGCCTGACGCTGCAAGGCCGCCCCGAGGAACTGTACCTGTCGGTACAGGAGCCTGGCGCTTGGGCCGAACCGAACCTGGAGGGACCGTGGATCAACTTTGCCAACTGGACTACGGGCATGCCCGGCGTCATGTGGAGCCACGGCTGGAATAGCCGCCGTATTCCCCTGATCCCAGCCGAGGGAGGCGTCTTGTTGCGCATGAACCTGCTCCGCGGGACGCGCAAGTTCACCGTCGGCGTCGGCAGCGATCCTCAGGGCCTGCTCAACACCTTCCTGTGCAAGGCCACAGGCTTCTACACCCCCTTGCCTCGGCTGAACGAGATCAAGGACATGGTCCTCGACTGGCCGGACCGTCTCCAGCATCCCGCGCTCTTCGCCGATGCCCGGACGCTGGCCGCGCTCGGCAACTGGAACGCCGCCGCTTACCAGGACATGCGCGATCCGGATAAACTGAGGGCGCTGCTGGGCCGGCTGGGCGAACTCGACTATATGCGCAACATCATCGAGCTCGCCGTTCGCTACGATGCGGTGATTGCCTCACCCGACTTGACCCCGCAGGAGCGCAAACTGCTCAAGGCCCAAACCGCCTATCTGGGCTATCTGCTGGCGGATCCCTTTCATTGGTCCTATGAGCGAGGCTACTGCTCGGGCAACCCCAACATGACCGTTTCGCGCTACGTCAACCTCGGCATTCTGGGCTTTGCCCTGCGGGATAACCCCGCCGGCGAGGCCTGGGCGCGGTACGCGGTGGACTGGACCAAGTGGTGGCTAAACAATGTCACCGACGAGTCCGGCTCCTGGCCGGAGAGCAGCCACTACGCGCGCGTGTCCTGGATGGACATGGTAGACCTGGCTATTGTCGCTCGGCACGCGGGAATGTATGACTTCTTCTCGGACCCCAAGTTCAAACTCATGGCGCTGTTCTACGAAAAGACGCTCACTCCGCCGCATCCGCTGCGGCGCGTAGCCGTCCCCGTGCCGAGTGGTCCCCAGGGGCCCGCCGCCCCGACTGGTCGGGTGGTCCCTGCTTACGGTCGGGGTAACCGAGGGGACGTCTGGGGCATGAGCGGTCTGCTCGCGGCCGCCACTGCCGTCAGCGACCCTGCCTTCTCC
>CALFVE010000410.1 GCA_937928475.1 uncultured bacterium
GCCGCCTTCCCCCACATCCAGGGCTTGCGGCTCCACGCTCTCGGCCTCCGCCGCGCCCACCGGCGGCGTGGCCGACACCGAGGTGTTGCCCACCAGGCTACGCAGCCACATGCCTTCCCAGGGGCGGACGAAGGTACGCGCCACGTTGATCCCTGGTACCGGCGTGATGATCAGGTAGTTGCCGATATCGCGGTCGTACACGAAGACGTAGGGATCTGTGCCCCCGGCGATCGCCGGCAGCAGGTTAGCAACCGGCAGGTTGACCAAGAAGGGGTTGGCCAGCATGTTCCAGGCCGGTCCCATGGACATGACGAAGGGCCCGTTCGTGGACACCGGCGTACCGAAGCCGGCCACGGTATGCGGCGCGCGGTACTGTACCCACCAACTGCGCCCCGGACGCGCCTCCAGAATCTGGGCGCTGCCGGGGGTGTCGGGCCCCACGTAGCCGGGCGGCGAAGCGGTCGGGTTCCAGCGCCGCAAGGCATTGGTCCCGAACAGCGCCACCGGATCCCGGTTGAGAGGATCGAAGGGGATGCCGACCATGCTCAATCCCGCCGGCAGGCCCAACTGGAAGGCCCGGTAGCCAGTGAAGTCAACGCTGGCCGTGGTGGGCACCGCCACCGTCTGGCTAGTCGGCACGAACGACCAGTCGGGGCTGGTCGGAGTGATGGTGACGTTGCCCGGAGCCAGCCCGGCCAGGGTGTAGCGGCCCAGAGCGTTGGTGGTGGTGGTGTGCGTGCCATCCCCCACCGTGATCCCGGCAATGGGGTTGCCCGCCCAGTCCTGCAGCGTCCCGCTGACCGAGTAAGTCAGCGGGCGGGCGGTGAAGCTAATCCCGCTCACCGAGGCGCCGCGCACCGTCACCCGCCGGCTGGGCGGCTCAAAGCCGAAGAACTCCAGGCTAGGTACCACGGTGTAGGTACCGTCAGCGACGCCCAGCAGTACGTAGCGGCCCTGATCATTGGTAACGGCACTGATGATCCCGTTGGTCACCGTGACCCCCGGCTTGGGCTGGCCGGCCTGGTCCACCACCCGCCCCATGATGGCGTGCTGGGTGGTGAAGAACCAGGTGAAGGTCTCCATCGCATTGCCGGCCCGGTCGCGCGCCGAGATCTTTAGGTAATCGGTGCGACTGAAGGGCAGACCGCCAGGCGGGGCGTAGGTGACTACCACGTCATTGAGGTTGGTGGAGTTGATCTGCAGGTCGGCGGTGATGTTGGTGCCGTTGAGCAGCACCTGGATGCTGCCGACATTGACGCCGGAGACGGCATCGCGCAGGTGCAAACTCACCGGAGCACTGGGGGAGACATCCGTGGCCCCCTGGGGCGGACTCAAGTCGCTGACCTGAGGCGGCTGGCGGTCAGCCAGGATAGTGAACCGCCAGGTGGTGTCGCTCTGGTTGCCTGACCTGTCGCGCGCGATCACCTGGACCCGTACCACCTGGTTCCAGGTGAAGGAGCCGGGGTACGTCACCAGCACCTGGGTGGGCGTGCCCGTGTTCGGCTGCTTGGTGATCCGACTGGACACGTCGGCGCCGGCGACAAACACCTGGATGCTGGCCAGGTTGACGCCGCCCGGGTCGTTGAGGGTGAACGAGATAGTAGTGTTCAGTGGCACCTCGGTGGCATCGGGCACCGGCGACTGGTCGCTGACCGTCGGCCCCACCGTGTCGGCAGTGCGCACCGAGCGGCTGCGCTCGTCCTTGTCCTCGTTAGGCACTTCATCAAACCCGGTTACGGCTACATAGTAAATGCGGCCGGGGCTGAGACCGGTGATCTCATAGGTGCTCTCCCCAGGCGGGAGAGTAGCCACCGCGGTAAGCGCCCTCACGTTGTCGAAGGCAGTGTTAGAGAACCACACATGATACCCGGCCAGGTCTGGCGGCGCGGGGTAGGTGGACCAATCGAGCAAGGCGCTCACGCCCTGCGGGCCACTGGTGACCACCAGGTACGGCCGGACCAGGGGCGGCGCCGTGGTGTCCACCACCAGCACTTGCGCCGAAGACACGTCCGGGGCCGGGCTGTCCAGCGTGTCCGCGTCCGTGTAGGTGGCGGTCACGAGTTTGCCGCCGGCGCCGGCGATCACATTGAGGATACCGTCACCCGAAGCGCCAGCGTTGCCCCGCGTCCTGATGGTTCCCCGGAAGACCCCGGTGCTCGCGCCGGTCTGATTGAGTGTCACCGTTTCCTGGTCGCCGGTCTCGGCCACCACAGCTACGTTCACGCTCCGCCGAAACTTCTTGTCCGGGTCAGTCACCTGCAGGTAGAGGGTGGAGCCTTCCTCCACCTGCGTGACCGGGGTCCAGGTGGCGTCGTTGATGCTTATCGTGGAAGGACTGTCAATCCAGGGACCGACGGCGACGGGATCGGCGGCTAGCGGCCAGGACACCGCCCCGCTATAGAAGCGATAAACATGCCGCCCATAGCCCAGCGCCGGAGAGTCGCCCCGGATAGTGATGGTGAACACCGCGCCGTCGGTGTAGTCAACGTCGGTCGGATCGGCCTGGTCCATCGGCGTCGGATAGAGGTTGCCGTCAATCTCCACATAGACACCACTCACCGGCGGCCGGTTATCCAGGTCCGTGTAGACGATGGAGTAGACGAAGTTCGTGCTCAGATCGCCCGTGAGGGGCACCAGGGTCTGGGCCGGATCGTTGTTGGGCGGAGTGAGTGTCGGCGGCAGTTTCTGGAGGTCCACGAAGAACTCCTGGATCTCGCTCCAGACGGACATCGCCCCCAGCATGTCCTCGCTCTTCACCCGCCAGGACCACATGGTGAGGTCGGTAAGGTTGTCGGTCACCTGCACCGTGTTGGTGGTCGTGGTGTACTGGTAGTCGAAGGCGCCATTGGCGAAGCCGGTCTTGCTCAACTGCACCGTATACCGCACCACACTGTCTCCGGGATCCGGATCGGTGGCGGGATCCCAGCGCAGGGTGGGATTAGCGGTGTTGACGCTGATCCGGTCGGCCGGCGCAAAGCCGGATACCGGCGGGTTGGGGGGATGGTTGATCACGATGCTGGGGCCGATGGCCGGGTTGGCGAGATCAATGGCCGGCCCGAACCAATCGTTGGCGCTGGTGCCGCCGCCGGCCCAGGCCGCGCCGTCATTGGCCTGGGCCCGAATCCAGTGTCGTCCCGGAGGCAGGGACACTGTGGTCGCGGTACGGTATTCCACCCCAGCGACGAAGTTATTGGCCGCGGGGTCAACCTTGACCATGTCGAAGACAGCATCAGGGCTGTTCGCCGCCTGCGTCTCTGAGGAGTACACGGCCACGCGGATGCTGGCAGGGGGCGTGTTGTCCACGTCGCTGTAAGTCACGAACAGGCGGAACGCGGTTGCCGGGGTGCCGTCGAAGACGGTGTCCGGATCCTGATGGTAGGCGCCCGACAGCCCCAGGTTGGGGTCATAGTCGTCGAAGATGCGGAAGGTGTCGCCCAGCACTACCCGATCCGCAACTAGGTCCCCGGCGCCACTGGCCTTGGTTACCGTCATGCTGTTGGCGGTGTTGGCGGTGATCCGATACACGCGCAAGGCGGCTAGGCCGGTCTGGAACTGGAGGAACTTGCCGACCAGGCTGCCGTCGGCGTAGGCCGGGCGGCCAAGCGGGCGGGTGAAGCGCAGGCGGGTGGCGTCCACTACCCGGGTAACGGTGTCGGCGGCGGGCGGCGAGAAGTAGAACTTACTGAGTTGCGGTGGGCGGTTGCCGATGACCAGCGGCCCCTCATAGTAACTTCCCGGGGCCGCCGGCAGGCGCACCATCTCCCCCTCCAACTTCAGGTCGGTGGGCGCGGAGCCCGGGATCATAAAGTACTGGTCCCAATTGATCCAGTAAGCCCAGTTGTCCCAGAACTCGAAGAAGTAATTGTGCAAGCCGGGGTCGAGCACCATACCGGCGCGGGCGGTATCAAAGAAGTAATCGGCGCCGTCGTAATAGTTGGTGTCGGTGGGATCCACCTGCTCCATGTTGGCGGCGAACCAGTCCGTCACCTGGAACTTGTCCCCGGGGGCGATGCCTGCCGGCAGGGTGCCGGAGACGGTGATGGTCCCCGTGGTGGTGTTGGCCGTGTTGCCGACGATGGTGAACTCCTGGCCGGAGGCCGCGCCGGTCTGGAAGTGCACCTTCATGGCCGGCTTACCATTGGGATTGAAGGTGCCCGCCGGATAAGGAATTCCGAAGCCCGCCTGAATCGGCGAAGCGAACTCGTAGGTGATGGTGCTGCCCGCCAGGCTCTTGACCTGCATCTGCCCCTGCACATCGCCGAAGAGGTCAATCCAGATGAGCGCTTTGAAGGGCCGGTCGCCCTGGGGGTCGCTATCTCGCGCCATCCCATCCTGGTCGGTGTAGGTGGTGCGGAAGACAAAGGCGGAGCCTTGCGGCCCCGAAGGCGGATCTAGCGAGGGATTGGTCAGGACGGGCTTGTGGTTCACCCGGAACCAGAACCAGTCGTTATCGCCGGGCGGCACCCCCAGATAGCCCGGGTCGGCGGGCTGGGCCGGGAAGGCACCGGAAGCAGGCTTGGCCGGGGGGCGATTGGGGTAGATGGCCGTGTTGATCCCGTCGCTGAAGGAGAAGTAGTACTGATAATCCCCTGCACCGCCCCCTCCGGGCAGCGAGGCGGCGGTGGCCTGGTAGTAGTAGACGCAACCGTCCGCGTAGATGCTGTCGGTGGGGTCCACCTTCAACATAGTGAAGGGCGTCCACGCCGAGAGGGGATTACCGGCTGAATCGGTCTTGCGAATGAAGATCTGAGCGGCCTGCGGGGAGAGGTTGTCCGACTGCGTGTAGTTGATGCGGAAGACAAAATTGGTATCGGTCGTCCACTTGCCGCCGCGGAAGGGGGCGCGCTTGCTGAAGTCATAGATGTCCTGGGGGTTGGCGACCACATAATTATCGGGATCTACGTTGACCAGGTTGGGCCAAATGGTGTCGTCGTTGGTGTACCACATGGAAGGCGGCTGCGGACCGACGATCGGCCCCCAGGGAACCGAGCCGGCCAAAGCCTGGAAGGGATTGGGCTGGGAGTTGGGATAGACACCAGCAATGATCCCCAGAACTCCCCCGTTGGAGAGACCGAAGGGCACGTAGGGGAAGGCGCTCAAGCCAGGGTTCACCTTGGGATACTCGGCGGCGTCATAGGGGTAGCCGTAGCCGGCTTCAATGCCGGGGAAGTAATACGCGAAGCGCTGGGCGCCCACGCCGCTGGAGGGGGCCGGGCCGTTATCCGATACCCCCAGGCCCTGGCGCACCACGAAAGCCGCCCCCAAGCGCTCACCGGGCTGACCGAACATGGCCACCATCATCTTCCCGGTCATAATCTGGCCGGTGACGTCATCGGTGATCTGGCCCACCGGCGGGTCCCAGTCCCGCGTGGCCAGGAACTGGTAGGAGTGCACCCCGGGAGGCAGGGAGGAGTAGGTGTTGCAGGCCGGCCGCCCGGTGAGGCCCTCCGTGAACATGTCCCAGACGTCCGAGCCGGTCAGATCGTAGGGAAAGCGCAGGGCATTGTGGAGCGCCTGCATGTAGTTGGTGGGGATCATGTCATAGCGATACACGTACTCCTGGCTCTTGCCGTTGTAGTCCAGGATTTCGCGCTGCATGTAGTAGGGCTGGCCGAACTTGTTGTCCAGGATGAGGATGACCTCGGGGTCGGGCACGATCCCCTCTTGGTTGGACTGGTGGGAGCCGATCCAGTCCATGTGCGGGTCGCCGATGCCGTAGCCCCAGTTGCGGGTGGCGTCCCGGCCGCGAACCCCGTAGTTGGAGTCCTGGGCCAGGACCTTGTTGCTGTCGGCCCAGTTACCGTTAGCCAGCCCCTGGTAGCAATAGTTGTCGAAGTCCGCGTAGCGAAACCCCTCCCGGGGCATCAGCCGGCCTTCCACAGCCCGCCACACCGCCGTTAGCGTGGGGATGTAACTCCAGTAGACGCAGCGGAAGATATACTCGGAACTGCTCGACCCGGAGTCCGGGCGGCTGGGATTGGCGGAGGTCACGGTGAGGGGGTCAATGCCCGCCCCGTCGCTAGCGTACCAGTACATGATCTCGCCCGAGTCGCCCACGCTGCCCCCGGACATGCCGCTGAGGGGGACGGTGCGGTAGGTTCCCGAAGCGGTCAGGTCAGGCTGTCGGACGTAGGCATCGGCGTCGCTGTCCCACTTCTCCCACTGCACCCGGAAGCGGAAACCGAAGGTGATATCCCAGGAGGCCGGGTTGGCTCCCCCCAGTCTCCCGGTGCTGACCCGACCTACTAGGTGACTGTAGTTGTAGCCGGCAAAGGGACCCACGGTGAAGGTGCGGTTGCCGTCGCTGCCGTCCACGGCCACCCCTACGGCAGCGCCGTTCTGGAAGGGCCGGCCGCTGGTCGAGTACATGTTCCCGCCATACCCGGGGTTGTAGCTGATGGTATCCGGGAGGAACTCGACCGCGATGATGCGCTCGTTGACCCGCATCACGCCGTCGTCATCAGTCAGGCCGGTGTCCCAGGTGACGGTCGCTCGGAACCAGCGCTGGGAGTTGGCCGTGGCCAGTTCCGGATAGACGCCCAGGCCGTTGAAGCGCAGCGTCAGTTCAGCCCCGCGGGCCTGACCGAGCGACACGGCCAGGAACAGACAGGGAAGAACTACGAGCAGGGCGAGAGTGAGGGCGGAGATTCTGCTTCTCATCAGAGTTCCTCCGGACTGTAGGCTGATGACGCGCGCAACGACTGGTCCGCCGGCTGGGGGCCGACGTTCAGGCTGGCTCTCACAGCACCGGGCGGGCACCCTCATGCTGCCGGCTCGGCGAGCCCCAGGCGAAGGGCGCTGCCGGCGCCAACTTGTGCTGCAACGGCTCGCGGCAGTTCTCCTCAGATAAAAAGCACGGACAGCGAGCGCTGACCACGTACTTTTGCTCATATTCTATAACAAACCTGCGCACCAAGTCAAACACATTCGCAGCGCCCGCTCCTGACACCTAACTATGCCCGCGAGTGCCGCGCGCAAGCCCCGTCATGGCTCCCTCCAGCGCCAGGAGACGGCGCTTCATCTCCAGCCCGCCCCCGAAGCCCCCCAGGCCACCCCCGGACGCCAGCACCCGGTGGCACGGAACTAGGATCGGCGTGGGATTACGGGCCAGCGCCCGACCGACGGCTCGCGCCGCCCGCGGGTTCCCGACCCGGGCGGCCAGTTCACCGTAAGTACAGGTCTCCCCGTAGCCCACGCTTCGGCAGGCTGCCCACACGCGCCGCTGAAAGTCAGTATACCCACTCCAGTCGAAAGTCACCGAGAACTGCGGTCGTGCGCCGCGCAGATAGGCAGCAATCTCCTCCCAGGCCTGCTGTGCTATCTCCGCAGCTGGCGAAGCGCCCTCCTGGATTGTAGGGCCCGAGGCTGCCGAACACGGCCGCGGCCATTCCACTCGAGTCACGCCCCTCTCGCTCGCCCAAACGCGCACCCAGCCCCACGCGGTCTCCCCCGCGTGGCAGACTTGGTTCTGACCCGCCTGGGGTACTGGTTGCGGTCGCGAACTTTTCATCGGCATTGCCTGCTTCGGCAAAGAAGTTCCGCTCGGCTATACTAGTCCGCCCCACAATTCGCCCAAGCCGGGCCCAAAGCAACCCGTCTGGTAGCGGCCAACGCCGCCGTAGGCAGCCCCCTATGGCGCCTCTCTTCAGGAAGACGGGCACCCCGCCTTTTCCGGGTTCCGGGCGGAGGAGGTTTATGCTATACTAGGCAGCGTTCGGGAGGACCTGCCGTGCTAAGACGCCTTTTTGCCCGGGCTGATTTCGTGTTGTTGGTCACCGTGATCGCGCTTTCCTGCTTCGGCGCGGTGATGGTGGCCAGCGCCACTCAGCACCTAGTGCTGGCGGGCGGCGCCGGGTCGCAAAAACTGCTGGTGCAAGTGCTCTCTCTGGTGCTCGGCATAGGGCTAATGCTGCTGGTGATGAGCATAGACTACACGAAACTGCTCCACGCGGCGCCGCTTATCCTGGGAGCCAGCGTGCTGCTGCTACTAGTGACCCTGGTGCTGGGCCATGCCATCCGGGGGAGTGCGCGCTGGATCCCCCTGGGACCGGTTCACCTGCAGCCCTCGGAGTTCGCCAAGATCGCGGTTATCATAGGGCTGGCCTTCTACCTGAGCCTGCGGGCCGAGGACAGCGACCTGAGCAGCCCCCAGGTCTTTTTTCACTCCCTGGCCTTGGCGGCGGGGCCGGCCTTCGTGATCTTGCTGCAGCCTGACCTGGGCACTCCGTTGGTGCTTTTCTTCGTGTGGCTGGTAATACTGTACGCGCTGGGCGCGCGTCCGGCTTACCTGGCGGCTGCGGTAGTGGCGGCGGCGCTGCTTTTCACCGCTGCCTGGCACACCAACCTGCTCAAGGACTACCAGAAGAAGCGCATCATGGCTTTCCTCAACCCTGACGCCGACCCGTTGGGCGCGGGCTACCATCTGCGCCAGTCGCTCATTGCCGTCGGCTCTGGGCATCTACTCGGCAAGGGCCTGTTTCAGGGCACCCAAAGCAACTTGGCCTTCATTCCCGACCAGGAGACCGACTTCATCTTCGCGGTCGTGGGCGAGGAACTGGGCTTCGTCGGGAGCATCGTGCTGCTCGGACTGCTGGGGTTGCTTCTCTGGCGCTGTGTAGCCGCCGCCGCCGAGGCCAAGGACCCCGGGGGTCGGGCCTTAGCGATTGGCGTGGCCGCCATGTTCGCCACGCAGGTGGTAGTCAACATCGGCATGGTCCTGGGGATGTTGCCTGTCAAGGGCCTGCCTTTGCCCTTCCTCTCGTATGGGGGAAGCGCCATGCTGGTCAACTTTGTCGCCGCCGGGATCGTCGAGAGCGTCTACATGCGGCGACACAAGATTGCTTTCTAGCCCACGTTGGCGGCCAGGCCGAGGGGGCGGGCCGCAGCCCGTCCGCTAGCGCGAAGGGAGCCTCCCCGACCCCTCTAGCGTCCATCTTACCATGAGGTAGAAAGCACCGCGTGCCTTCTCAGCCCGAGACGACCCAACCTGAACATGTCATCGGCTGGCAGGGCCTGACCGTGTCCGTGCCGGAGGACTGGACCGTGGGCGCCGTCACCGGCGACTACCACGAGGGCTATCTGCGTATTGACAGCCCAGATTGTCCTCGCCTGGAAGTGCGCTGGGGCGAGGCTAAGGGTAGCGTCAACCTCTCGCGCACTGTGGACCGCTACCTGCGCACGCTCCAGAGAGACCGTAAACAGCCGCAGCCGGTAACGGTGGACGCGGAGGCCAAATTCATCAGCAAGCGCAAGGTCGGCAAGGACGAGATGCAGGCCTTCACCTGGCAGGGGAAGCAGAAGGGCTACGGGGTAGCCTGGTATTGCGGGAAGTGCGGGCGGATAGTCATCGCCCAGGTCTTGGGCCAGCCGGAGGAACCGGGCCTGGAGGAGAGGGCGGTGCGGCTGCTGGCGAATCTCGAGGACCATCCCCGCGACGAGTGGGTCACCTGGGCCCTGTACGACCTGCACACGCAGGTTCCCAAGCAGTTCGAGCAGAGCGGGGTGGTTCTGCGCGCGGGCCTGACCGAGCTGTCGTTCCGCCGCGAACCGGAGCGCATCGTGGTTTCGCGCTGGGGAATGGCCCAGTTCGCCCGGCGGGGTCGTCCCCTGGAGGCCTGGGCGCGGCAGCAGTTGGGCAAGCAATTCCGAGCCATGCGCCCGGTGGCCGCTGAGACACTTTTCCGCGGGCACGAGGCGGTCCGGGTGGTCGGGGAGGCCCAGACCCCATTGGGGCCCTGGGTCCGCATCGGCCGGCA
>CALFVE010000411.1 GCA_937928475.1 uncultured bacterium
CAGGTCGCTCTGGGCCATCAGGTCCACGTTTTTCTGTGGCCACTGCTTGGCGTCGTCTATCTCCTCGGCCCGGGGGGCGAACTCCTCCCGGCACAGCTCATCCACTGCCGCAAAGATATCTTGTTGTTGCTCGGTGAAGGCGAATTGCATGCTCTCCCCTCCCTGGGGACTAATGACCGGGCACGCGTGGGGGCTGGGTCCAGCGGATGAGAGCGCCGCCCAGAGTGAAGCCGGCGCCAAAGCCGACCAGGAGAACGTTGTCACCGGGTCGCAGCCGACCTTGCCGGTTGACGATGTCTAGGGCCAGCGGCATGGAGGCCGCCGAGGTGTTGCCGTACTTCTCCACGATACTGACCACCCGCTCGTCGGGGATGTCCAGGCGCTTGGCCGCCGCGTCCAGGATGCGTTGGTTAGCTTGATGCATGATGAGCACGTCAATGTCGTCCATCTGCAGGCCCACGCGGGCAACCAGCCGCTCCGCCACCTCCGGCACCAAGCGCACCGCCAGCTTGAACAGCTCAGGCCCGTTCATCACGATGCGGTCCGCTCGCTGGGCCAGCAGTTCCGGGGTGAGTGGACGCCGCGAGCCGCCCCCCGGCACCTTGAGCAAGTCGCCGGCCTCGCCCATAGAAATGAGTTCGAGGGCGAGCAGGCCGCCCTCTCCCTCGATCCCCGAAACCACCGCTGCCCCGGCTCCGTCTCCGAACAGCACACAGGTACTGCGGTCGGTCCAGTTAGTCAACCGCGTGAGCGTCTCGGTGGCTACCACCAGCGCATGCTCGCAGTACCCCGCCCGCACGTACCCCGCCGCCATGCCCAGGCCGTAAATGAAACCGGTGCACCCGCTGGCCAGGTCAAAGGCGCCGCAGCGGGAAGCCCCCAGGTTCGCCTGGATCAGCGAGCCCGCCCCCGGGATGAGCGTGTCCGGCGAGATGGTAGCGCAGATAATCAAGCCCAGGTCGTCGGGCTCCAGGCCGGCATCGGCGAGCGCCGCGCGAGCCGCCTCTGTACCCAGATCGGATGAGGCCTGCTCCGGCGCCGCGATCCGGCGCTCCCGCATCCCCGTGTGGGAGACGATCCACTCATCGGTGGTGTCCACGATGCGCTCGAGGTCGCGGTTGGTGATGACTTGCTCCGGCACGTACGAGCCAGTGCCGCTGAGGGTGGCGCCGCGCATTCGTCTATTCTCGTTCACACAGGTTGCGGTTCGGGCTCCGACAAGGCCTCTTCGTCCGCCGCCATGCGCCCCAAGCCCTCCGCCAAGTGTTCGACAACGCCCCCTCGCACCGCCTGCTGGGCCACCAGGATAGCGTTCTCGATCGCCCGGGGGCTGGAGCGGCCGTGGCTTACGACGCAAATCCCTCGGACCCCCAACAGCAAGGCTCCGCCGTAGGTGGCGTAGTCGGTAGCCGCTTGAATCCGCCGCAGCCCCGGCAGGAGCAGCAAGGCCCCCAGGCGCGAGCGCAGGCCAGCGCGCAGTTCCCGCCGCAACAGGGACATCAGCCAGTCCCCGGTGCCCTCGGCAACCTTGAGGACCACGTTGCCGGCAAACCCGTCGCAGACAATCACGTCCACGTCGGCGTTGAGTACCTTGTCCCCGTCTACGTTGCCCACAAAGTTCAGGGGAGCGGCGCGGAGCAGTTCGTACGCCGCGCGGGTCAACTCGTCGCCCTTCCCCGGCTCCTCCCCGATGCTCAGCAAGGCCACCTTGGGATCCCGCCGGCCCAGAGCGTACTCGCAGTAGACGCTGCCCATCAGCCCGAATTGGGCCAGGTGCAGAGGCTTGCAGTCGGTGTTGGCGCCGGCGTCCAGGAGGATCCGGGGCTTGTCGGAACCCGGCAGTAAGACGGCAATGGCGGAACGTTGCAGGCCCGGCAGTTTGCGCAGCCGGACCTGGGCGAGGAACATGAAGGCCCCGGAATTACCGGCGGAGACAGCGGCGTCCGCTTCCCCGTCGCGCAGCAGGTTGACGCAGACCGAGAGGGAGGAATCCGGCTTGGCGCGGACGGCCCTGCCCGGATCTTCCCCCATGCCGATAATCTCGGGGGCATCCACCACCCGAATGTTGCGGGGACGAGAGGAGCCGCCGGGCAGCAGCGCCTCCACGCGCTCGCCCGCGCCGACCAGGACGATCTCGCCCTCGACCTGCGCCGCGCTACGCAAAGCTCCGGTCACAACGGCCTCCGGGGCGTGGTCGCCCCCCATTGCATCAACCGCGATTACCATTGGCCGTGTCCTGTCTGCGCCAGCGGGAGGGGAAAGCCGGGCCGGCCTTCCCGTGCGCCGCTAGTGCTCGCGCTTGCTCTTCTCCTCTTTCACAGTGTGATCCACCTTCTCGCCCTGGTAGTAGCCACATTTGGGGCAAGCGTGGTGGGGACGTAGGAAGGCCTTGCAGTGCGGGCACTTGATGACCGGCAGGGGCGCTAACTTCTGGTGGGTCCGCCGCTTGCGGGTGCGGCAGTTGGAGTGTCGTCGCTTGGGCAGTGCCATCAACCATCGCTCCTCTTCATATCAGCAAAAACTGCCTGGGAGCGGCTCTCCCACGCAGCCTTCCCGCCTCTCCCGGCGGCTGGACTACAGAAGTTTCCGCAGGGCCTCCAGACGCGGGTCCACCTGCTCAGCCGCGCAACTGCAGGCAGCCTCGTTGAGATCGGTCCCGCAGTACGGGCATATCCCTCGGCAGTCGGGGCGACACAGACTTCGCGCCGGTACCGCCAGCACCAGCGTCTGCCGCACCAGTTCGCTGAGATCCACAACTTCGCCGTTGAGGATGGGAATCGGCGGCTCCGCCTCTGCCCCCTGATACGACTGCGGCTCGTCAATCTGCGTCAGGGCCACGCTCTCCACCAGGTCTACAGTCAGCGGCACCGCATGCGTGGCAGCACAACGGCTGCACGCCAGCAGCACCGTGGCCTCCAGCCGCCCCCGGGCGCAGTAGGCCGCCCCCGTCTTCTCCAACTCCACTGTACCCCGTACCGGCCCGCACCATTGCCAGCCCGTACCGGGGGGCACCGGAGCGTCAATCTCGCAGCGGGCGTAGCCGTCCTGCTCTTTCAGTTGTCGCAAAAGGCGATACCGCATAACGCCTAACGCGGCACGAAGGCCGCGTTGATGCCTGCCCCAGTTCCGCCAAGCAGTATACGTCACCGCCCTGTGCCTGTCAAGGCAGCGCGGGCTTGGCTCATGTCCCAGGGGAGAGTGAGCAGCGGCGACTCCCAAGGCCCGGCCGGCGTCGGAGCCACTCCTTGCACCTCGGCCAGCAGCACTTTACGCAGGGGCAGATCCACCCGCTGGCGCAGCAACGTCTCCTCTCCAACCTGATAGGTGGACTCCAGCAAAAGGTGCTGGACGTGCCGGTACTGCGTCCGGCTTTTCGGTTTGTCCTGGTTGAGAAAACGCGTGAAGGGGTCCTCCTCCGGCGCGATGCGCTCCGTGGAAGCCGTGACGGTCTGCCGGAGCCGCCCCCTCTGCAGCGAGCGCGAGAAATCCTCCAGGCTGGGGAAGGCGCTCTGCGGGGCTACCTGCACCACCACGCTCACCACCAGATTGTCAAGAGGCGGGAAGATCTCGTAGGTCTGCTCGCGGGCGTAGATGAGCAGCTCCAGTTCTGCCTCCGGGCCTTCGGCCTGCCACCGCAGCACTCCGGGTTTGGTCGCTTCGTAGCGCGGCGCCACCTGCACCGGCCCGCTCTGGCCCAGACTCAGGCCCACATACACCCCGGCGCGCTGCACGGCCACCGTCGAGCCAACCCCCACCGCCGCCGGCGCGCCAGTCCAGGGCACGTCACTGAGCAGGACTTTCTCCACCTCCTGGCGAGGCCCCAGCACGCTGTGAGCGTATGCTTGTACTCGCCCCGGCCCCCCGATCTGGCTGAACCCGAGGGTGATTAAGGCCAGACCTTCGTGCTGGACCGCCCAGACGGCCGCAGGCGGAGGGACCGCGTACAAGTAGCAAGTCGGCCGCTGCGGGCTCTGCGCCAGAGTTATCATCACGGGCAAAGCCCGCGGGCCGACCAGCCCGGTCATCGTCCCCAGCGAGAACAGGTCGGTCAGGTAGGTATCAGTGCGCGTGACCGGCGCACCCTCCTTGGCCACAGTGACCACCGACCGCGGCAGGTCAGCACTGACCGGCACCGGCTCCAGACCCTCCGGGGTCCAGGCACAGGCCGCCAGGTACATGGCGTTGGGCCGCACCAGGCTGGGCGGATCACCGACTCCCCACAGGTAGAGCAGGTAGCGGTTCAGATCCCCGCCTTGGATGTAATCCACTGCTCGCACAAACGAGGCGGCCCCGGCCAACGCCCCGCTGCCGGGCTGCACCCGCTGGATCAAGTCAAGGTAGCCTAGGCGCAAGGCCAGGCGCACATCGGGGGCAGGCGCCCCTGCGGCCTGTGCGATCCAGGCCAGGGCCCCCAGCCGCAAGACCTCGGCGCTCGCTCCGTGTCCCATCCAGCAGCCCGCCTGTAGAACCTGGCGCAGCCACTGGCTCACTGCCGCCTCGGCCTGTCTTACGCCTTCCTGGTGTCCCAGCGCCCGTCCTGCAGTGGCCAGCGCTGCGGCGCGCAGCAAGGCCAGGTAAGGATGGTCCGGCTCAGCCGACGTCTTCCCCACCGCCCGATAGGCCATCTCCAACGCCTGAGTGACCTGCGCCCGCAGGTCCACGGGCAGCGCTTCGCCGTGCTCCGCCACCCAGGCTAACAGCGGCAGCAGATGACTGGTAGCCTCCAGGCTGGGTGTCGGCGCGTAGAAGTCCTGGGGAAAGAGGCCGAAAGTTGGGGAACGAGGAGTCAGGTCCTGGGTAGCCAGAATCGCTTTCAGCGTGGCCTGCACCCGCCCCCCGGCCTCGCCTTGCATCAGCGCCGCCACCACGTAGCCGGGGCTGAAGCGAGCGTAGTCGGGACGCAGGGTCTCGTCTAGCACCAGGGCGCTCGAGGGGGAGTACAGGGTAGCCGCGTACTCCACGCTGCCCGCAGCCAGGCGCTGACGTGCTTCCGAGGGCGTGGCCGCTGGTGCCCCCGACAGCGGCGCGGCCAGCAGCAGGGCCGCGAGGAGGCCGCTCAGCCACTTTGCCCATCCCTTCATGCCCTTCACCTCGGTTTGCGACCTGAATCCTGGCACGCGTCCTTCGTCCGTTGCGGAACCGGAGGCGAGCATAAAGCAGCCTCTGATATGTGCTCGCTGGCGGCAGTCGCGAGAGGCCGCCGACACCCTCGCCGGCGGCCTCTTTCCCCTTGAAATCCCCGGCTCCTGCCGACGCCCTAGCGCTTCGAGAACTGCTTGCCCCGGCGGGCGCGGTGCCGGCCAGCATGCTTGCGCTCCTTGACCCGCTGGTCGCGGGTGAGCAGCCCCGAGGGGCCGAGCACGGCGCGGTAAGCCGCGTCCATCGCCACCAGCGCTTTGGCGATCCCGTGTCGCACCGCTCCCGCCTGCCCCGCGATGCCCCCGCCGGAGGCGTCCGCCACTACGTCAAGACGGTCGCGCGTGCCGGTCAGCACCAGCGGCTGCTCCACCATGGCCACTAGCCCCACCCGGCTGAGGTACTCGGCGGCGTCCTTGCCGTTGATCGTGATCTTCCCACTCCCGCTCTGCACCCAGACGCGCGCCACGGCATCCTTGCGCTTGCCCGTTCCGTAAAATCTCGCCTCTGCGGCCAAATCACTTGCCTCCTTCGGCTACCAACAGGTCTAGAACTCCAGAGGTTCCGGTCGCTGCGCCTGGTGAGGATGCGTGGAACCTGCGTAGATCTTGAGTTTTCGCGCCATCTTCCGCCCCAACGCATTGTGCGGGAGCATGCCGACCACGGCCCGTCGCACCAATTCCTCCGGCCGACGCTGGCGCAGGTGCTCAGCGCTTTCCGCCTTCAGGCCACCCGGGTGCCCGGAATGCCGGTAGTAGATCTTCTGCCGCCACTTGTTCCCGGTGAGCACGACCTTGGCGGCGTCGGTGACGATTACGAAGTCCCCGTTGTCTACGTGCGGCGTGTAAGTCGGCTTGTGCTTGCCGCGCAGCACGGCCGCCACGCGACTGGCCAGCCGGCCCAGCGGCTTCCCCGCCGCGCTGATCTCAAACCAGCGGATATCCTCCGGTTTCTCGCGAATGCTCTGGGTCTTGAACTGCCCCATCTCGTCTTGCTCCTTCCCGAACTGTCCCGCCCGGCTGGTGGCCCGGTCAGTAAAACACGCGCACCAGGCACAGCCCCTGCGGGGGAGCCGGCGGCCCCACCCGGGTCCGATCCCCGCCGGCCAGCAGATCGGCGACCTCCTGCGGCTCGCGCCGCCCGCTGCCCACCTCCACCAGCGTCCCCATCAGGTTGCGCACCATCTGATAGAGGAAGCCATCGGCCTCCAGATGGGCCTCGATCAAGTCCCCGTGCCGGGCCACGTCGAAGCGAAACAGATGCCGCACCGTGTTCTTCGCGCTGCTCCCCGTGCTGCGAAAGGCGGCGAAGTCGTGCCGGCCCAGCAACAACTGGGCGGCCGCCTGCATCCGCTCCACCTCCAACCGCGGCTCGGGCACATGCCAAGCATACCGGCAGATGAAAGGCGACCCCGCCGGCCGGTTGAGAATCCGGTAACTGTACAGTTTACCGGAGGCCGAATACCGGGGATGGAAGGCTGCCGGAACCTCCTGCCCTTCCAGCACATTGATGGCCAGAGGCAGGTGATCGTTCAGCGCCTGCACCAGATTAGGCACCGGTATCGGCACCTCCGTTTCCAGGGCCACGACCTGGCCCAGCGCGTGCACGCCGGCGTCGGTCCGACCCGCCGCGGTCAGGGGGGTCCGCCGTCCCAGGACCTTGGCGAGGGCCGTCTCCAGTTCACTCTGTATCGTGGGCCGGTCCGCCTGTCTCTGAAAGCCGGCGTAATCGGTGCCGTCGTATTGCACGACCAGCATGATTCGGCGCACAGCGCTCAGCCTAGGGCTACTCTCCTCCCGGCGGCAGGCTCGCCCCCAGTTATTCGGTGAGTTCCAGGATCGCCATCTGAGCCGCATCGCCCCGGCGCTGGCCAGCGCGGATCACGCGAGTGTACCCGCCCTCACGCCGGGCATAGCGGGGAGCAATCTCACCAAAGAGATGGCCAACGAGTTCTGGGTCTTGGATGTCGCGCAACACCTGCCGGCGCGCCGCCAGGTCGCCGCGCTTGGCCAGCGTGATCATCTGTTCCGCCAGCCGCGCGGTTTCCCTCGCCTTCTCCACGGTCGTCTTGATGCGATTGTGCCGGAAGAGGCTCCCTACCTGCGTGCGCAGCAGCGCCAGGCGCTGGTCGGTGGCTCGATTGAGTTTGCGGTGACTCCGCAGATGTCGCATATTGGTTCCCTTCCTGCTCCGGGGGGCTACTTGCCTTCGGTGCTGCTTAGTTCCAGGCCCATGCTAGCCAGTTTCTCGGTCACCTCGTCCAGTGAGCGTTTCCCGAAGTTGCGGATTTCCAACAGGTCCTCCGGGGTGCGCTGGAGCAAAGCTCGCAAGGTGTTGATGCCCTCTTTCTTCAGGCAGTTGAAGGTGCGGACCGAGAAGTCCATCTCCTCGATGGGCCGATCCAGGGTCTGGTCGAAGGCTTCGGGCGCTGCCTCCCCTACCTCCACCGGGACCGCTGCCGCGGGCACCGGCATCTCGCCAAAGATGCTCAAGTACTCGTGCAGGATCCCGGCCGCGCGGCGGATGGCGTCCTGCGGCTCGATGGTGCCGTCGGTCCAGACCTCCAGGATCAGGCGGTCCAGGTCCGTGCGGCTGCCTTTGCGGGTCGGCTCCACCGCGTAAGTAGCCCGGGGCACGGGGGAAAACAGAGCATCCACCGGGATCACGTCCAAGCCCGCCTGCGAGCGGTCTCGTTGCTCCACCGGCACGTACCCGACTCCGCGCTTCACCCACATCTCCAGCGAAAGTCGGGCCCTCTCATCACTCAGCTGGGCGATGTGGTGTTCCGGGTTTATGATGTGCACTTCAGGGGGGCACTGAATGTCCGCCCCGGTCACTTCTCGTATGCCCTCCGCCTCCACGCGACAGAGCAGCTCCTGATCCTCCGGAGTATTCTCGTCCACGTGAATCGCCAGTTCCTTGAGGTTCAGGATGATCTCCAGAGTATCTTCCATCACTCCGGGGAGAGAGGTGAACTCCTGAACTACGCCCTCAATACGCACATCGGTGATCGCCGCCCCCGGTAGGTGAGCCAGCAGGACCCGCCGAAAGGCGTTGCCCAGGGTATGTCCGAAGCCCCGCTCTAGCGGCTCCACGGCGAACTTGCCGTACTTGGGCTCGAGGTACAGGGCATGAATCTTCGGTTCCAGTTCTGCGAGCATGTCTTACGCTCCTTGCCGACCGTGGCGCGAAGGGCCTGGCGGTCGCGCTGGCGCCGGGAACGCCCGCGACCGCAGGGGGGGCCGCTAGCGCGAGTAGAACTCTATGACTACCTGTTCCCGCACGGGCACGTCAATCTCCGCCCGCGAGGGCACCCCCAGCACCTCCACGCGAAACTGCTCCGGCTCCACTCGCAACCAAGAAACACCGCCGCCGGCCGCCGCCTCCCGCGCCGCCTGGAATTGTGGCGATTGCCGCAGGTCCTCGCGCACCTCGATAACATCCCCCGGTCGTACCTGATAAGAGGGGATGTCCACCACCCGTCCGTTCACCGTAAAGTGGCGATGCCGCACCCACTGCCGCGCCTGTGGCCGACTGACCGCCAGACCGGCGCGGTAGACCACGTTAT